>NZ_BLAY01000106.1 GCF_020521235.1 Microseira wollei NIES-4236
ATAATGTCGATCGGTAATGTGACGCTGGTAATACCCGCCGCAAAGGTAATGCTGTTGTCGATCAAACTATAATCGCTGCCGTTACCTGCGGTGCCAGCGATGGCGTAGTTAACTGTGAGTGGGGAGGTGGTACTGCCGGTGCGGGTAAAGGTGAATTGTCCGGGGTTAAGTGCCATGCCGCTATCGGTTTCGCCAGCATTGGCGTCGCTGGCGGTGATGGTAACGATAACATCAGTCCCTTCATAGCTGATGTTCCGCACTAAGTAATCGGAACCATCTTGTTTGAAGGGGGTGGTTTGGTAGGTAGAGGTTGGACTATCGTAAGGTTTGGCAGAGAACCGCAGTTCGTCAAAGCTAAAACCAGAACCGGGAATGGCATCGATCTTAAATTTGAAACTGCCATCTGTGCGATCGCCGATGAAATTTATCCCATTTGGGGACATAGTAATAGGCTTTGGATTGACTGGCGCATTGAGGCGAGCGATTGTAAAGTTGGTGGGTGACACCAGCTGCCCATTGTTGTATAGCTGTAGGAAACCAACTTCATTGCCTTGATCGCCTTCTGTAGGTAATTTGGGACTCAAGGCACTCAATTCAATTGTTGTGCTGGTAATGTTTTGGTTATCTGCCCATTTGAATATCAGTTCCTGAGATTCACCATTATTGGGGTTATGGTTGATTTCCGCCCGAATTTTATTGGTTTTGGTGTACCAACCATCATAGGAATCTGCGACGCCGATGCCTGCGATACTCGCAAAGGTATTATTACCTGCTTGATTTAGGTTAGTCAGAGCCAGATTGTCGAGGTTCTGTGCTGGGTTAGTGGAGAAATTTAACAGCGAGAGATTGGGTCCTGTCCCGTTGAAAGTTGTGCTAGTTTTCCCAGAGATCGTAATTCCTTTTTCCTGAGCAGCTTTAATCCACTCATTTTGGAAATTGTTTAACCCGATTAGGTCGTTGGTATAGTCACCAGTTCTGCCCAAAAAACCTGAGATGTTAGCCATAATTTTCCTTTTGACCATCAGAAACTGAGGGCTAAGGGGTTCTATTTCCCTTTAGCCCACGCACTCAGAATCAAACTTTAAGCTGTTCCACATTTAACTTGCATAATTCTCAGGCTGGAAACTTCTGAGCAGCCTAGAGCGTCTGGGCAAATTAGATGTGGTTTGGCTGAGTAATTGAGATGCCTCAACACTTTTTCTTGCTGGCGAAGTTTTATCCGGAAAATTTCTAAATGATTTTCACTAGACCGAAAACTTCTGCGCGAGCGAGTACAGAGCGGGTATGTGTTGGCTGCAAGGCCGAGGAAAAATGTATTCAAAAATACATTTTTCCTCGGCCTAGTAGCAAAGCAATATATAAGATGGCAGCAAGCAACCCAGTTTCTGGGCTCTTCCCGCGTCAGTCCTGTGAAATGCCTAAATAGTTTTTCCTCATGGTCAAGTTTTATCCGGACAATTATCGCTATCGAACGTGGAATTCAACTACATTGCTTCTAATTGTGACATCGTAACTGGCAAAGAAGTCTTGTCCGAGCAATCCCACGTCTAGTTGGGGTGCGATGGCAACGGGTACATCCGTCATCACAGCACCGCCTACCGCAATCGAATCGACAAAGCCTACATCAAATGCTGCTGCTTTATGACTCGGTGTCTTGGCTAAAACCTTGCCTACTGGTCTCACTCCCAACGCAGCTGCCATTTGTGACGTGATTACCACGCCGCTGGCGCCAGTATCCAGAATCATCGGAAATTTTTGCCCGCCGTTAAACGTCACCTCAATCACTGGCGTACCCCCCAGCCGTCCAATAATCGGGGCGCGAAATACCCGTGGAGTGGAGTTTCGGGCTTGACTTTTTCCCAGATTTGGGTTATAAGCTACCACTGGTTCGCTGGGGGGATTGGCTTTGCGGTTAGCGGCGGCGAGATTTTTTTGGTATTCTGCCAGTTTGGTTTTAGCGTTCTGCTGATGCTGGCTGGAAGCAGGCACGGCTTTGAGTAGTTTAATCGCTTCAGTCCAGCGACTGCTGACGATTTTCCAATCGTCTGTAGAGGAGGCGGCTTGACTGAGACTGGCAGCGCTAGCCGCTTTGTCCATTGCTAATTCGTAAGTATCGATGGCGCTGCTAGGCAGGTTGTTTTTAGCTTGGATGAGTTGCTTTTGGGCTGGGGGGGCGCTTTTAGGCGCAGCGACAATGGTAGATGGCTGGGTTTGGCTGCTAGAGTTAGTTTTTGGCTGTTCGCTGGTGCAAGCAATGCTGGTAAGTGCTATAACCCCTGATAGCAAAACTAGGACGGAACTCTGGCGCGAAAGCTTTTCCATGACGGTAGGTTGTGTAATTACTTTTAAAGTTTTTTTTAGGCTTATCAATATTTAAACCCACGAGCAAAATATGTAATTTCCGATGCGATCGCCCACTAGCGAACAAATGCGATCGCATCTCGACACTTAAGTAAGGTTTCATTTTTTCCCCGATGCGCTCGTGTGATAATGACATGGATCAAGATCGAAAAAGAGTAATTGAAAGTATGCCCCTTTTTGATGCTCATCCGGCGCTGCTGGTGATGGCAGATGGCACGGCTTATCGGGGCTGGTCGTTTGGCGCGCCCGGAACTACGATTGGGGAAGTCGTGTTTAACACCGGCATGACCGGATATCAGGAAGTATTGACCGATCCCAGCTACTGCGGTCAGATAGTGCTGTTTACCTATCCGGAATTAGGCAATACTGGAGTTAATCTCGAGGACGAAGAATCAGAACGGCCTCAAGTACGGGGTGCGATCGCGCGCAATATCTGTACTCGCCCCAGCAACTGGCGATCGACTCAATCCCTCCCCGACTACCTCAAACAGCACCAAATCCCAGGGATTTACGGCATCGATACCCGCGCCCTCACTCGCAAAATTCGTCAATTTGGCGCGATGAACGGCGGAATTTCCACCGAAATTCTCGACCCAGTGGAATTGCTTGCCTTAGTCCAAGTTGCTCCTAGTATGGCAGGATTAAACTTAGTCCGGCAAGTCACAACGCAAAAGATCTACGAATGGTCTGAGCCTACCACAACGGTATGGGAGTTCAACCCAGAAGCCAAACCAGCAGAAGGCGAAACCCTTACCGTCGTTGCACTTGACTTTGGCGTCAAGCGGAATATCCTGCGGCGCTTAGCAAGTTACGGTTGTCGCGTCATCGTCGTCCCCGCCCATACCCCGCCAGAGGAAATCCTCAAATATAATCCTGATGGCATCTTTCTTTCCAACGGCCCTGGAGATCCAGCCGCCGTCACCGAAGGGATCGAAACAACCAAAGCCCTTCTACAAAGCCAAAAACCCGTATTTGGCATCTGCATGGGACACCAGATTCTCGGCTTGTCTCTGGGCGCCGATACTTACAAGCTAAAATTCGGTCATCGCGGCTTAAATCAACCTGCCGGTTTGCAAACCAAAGTTGAGATCACCAGCCAAAACCACAGTTTTGCCATCGATCCCCATAGCTTACCCGATGCGGATGTAGAAATTACCCACCTTAACTTGAACGATCGCACCGTCGCTGGCTTGCGTCACAAATCCCTACCCCTGTTTTCTGTACAGTATCACCCAGAAGCCAGCCCCGGCCCCCACGACGCCGACTACCTGTTCCAGCAGTTTGTCCAAACCATGCGGCAAGCAAGACTGGCAACGGCTGATGTCAACTAAGCATCTTGTGAGCGTGAGCCGGTAAGATGTTAGCAAAAAGCAACTGTGCTAAAATTGCTCTCATCAGTACATAGGGTGGGCTACACCCGAATTTACGCTTGTGGACAAGAAGGATCCGACTCCCTTGGTTGAAGCAAGAAGCAGACCCTCTAAAGGAAACTTTAGTTGAATGGCCAGCTTTAAACAAGTTTGGTCAATTTCTGTATAGCAGCCTCGACCGTAAGCACGAAGCAGCTAGGAGGGTATTATTCCCGAGCAACTAACCTTGACAGTTAGCCTCAGAGGCACGCGGGAAGTCAAGGAAAAATACCAGTTATTTCGCCTTACAGGCTTATTAGACGCTTTTTCTGAGCCGACTTTCCGGAAGGTGATTGGCAAGTGTGTCGAAGAAGGCCCAAAGCAAGTTGTTTTGGATCTGTCTCAGATAGACTTTGTCGATAGCTCTGGATTGGGCGCTCTGGTGCAGCTAGCCAAGCAGGCTCAAAGTGCTGAGGGGGGTTTGCAAATAGTGACCAATGCCCGCGTAACGCAGACTGTCAAGCTCGTGCGCTTGGAAAAGTTTCTATCTTTGCAGCCTTCGGTGCAAGCTGCTCTAGACACAATAAAGTAATCTGCTCCCCCGCTATCCTTAAATAGGTGTAGTGGGGGAATTACTGCTCTCGATAGATTGGTTAAAAGCTACTCAAAATTTTGGGTTAATTCTAACAACGCTTGTTCAATCCGCCGCTCACAGAAGTTTGCTCGATAACACAAATGCAGCAGCTTTCGCCCCTGGCGTTAGCTTATCTGGGGGATGCAGTTTACGAGCTTTACATCCGCAGCCGTTATCTTTTGCCCCCCAAGCGATCGCAAGACTATCACAATCTTGTGGTGGCACAGGTAAGGGCGGAAACTCAGGCTGAGCATTTGCGAAGTCTCACCCCCCACCTCACCCCCGCCGAACTGGAAATACTCAGACGGGGGCGCAACGCGGCGGCTAGTGGTCCCAAGCGAGTAGAGCGGGAAATATATCAACAGGCGACAAGCTTAGAAACCTTAATGGGTTACTTGTATATCACCGATCCCCAACGATTAAATCAGCTATTGGCACAACTAGAGCTGGATCGCCAACCAGAGCAAAAGGCTTAAATCATTCTCAAGATGGCTGTAATTTTCCGCCGAGTCGAATAAAGTAAAAACCGTAGGGTTGATATGCAACCCGGACAATCTCATGACTAATAAAGACCGCAATGCTGATGCTAAGGGCAGGCCAAATCCAGGTAAGCCCTTCAAATCGAACGGCAAGCGCCGCATCGTCACTAATAAAGACCTCACCCCCGCGCGAACAGCCGCCCCCAGTACCCGTCCGCCTGTTGTTAAACCGGCTATTAAGCAGAGCAAGCAGATTAAAATCACTGGCGCTGCTGAAGAAGTTAAACCGGCTGTTAAGCAGAGCAAGCCGGTTGAAACCACTAGCGCTAGCGAAGAAACAGATTTAATCTACGGTCGCCACACGGTTTTGTCGGCGTTGGAGAATGGACGAAGTCTCAACCGCATTTGGATTTTACCCCAGTTGCGTTACGATCCCCGCTTTCATACATTATTACTCGAAGCTAAAGCGAATGGCACAGTAATTGACGAAGTCGATCCCAAACGCTTAGATCAAGTCACCCACAGAGGCAATCACCAAGGCGTAGCGGCTCAAATTGCACCCTATGCATATATAGAACTGGGGGATTTGATTGCACGAGCAAAAGCCGCTTCCGAACAGCCGGTGATAATTGTCATCGATAGCATTACCGATCCGCACAATCTGGGTGCGATTATTCGCACGGCTGAAGCCTTGGGAGCGCAAGGAATGGCGATCCCGCAACGACGTGCGGTGGGGATCACCTCAACGGTGATGAAAGTTGCTTCTGGAGCTTTAGAAAGTTTTCCAGTGGCGAGGGTTGTCAATCTCAGAGAAGCTCTGGAAGAATTGAAAGCGGCTGGTTTTTGGATATACGGTTTAGCAGTCAAGGGCAGTCAACCAATACACGCCGCTCGATTAGAGGGTGCAACGGTTCTGGTGATTGGCTCTGAGGGCGAAGGTCTGAGTCTGCTGACACAACGCTGCTGCGATTTTTTGGTTTCGATTCCGCTGCAAGGCAAAACACCCAGCCTCAATGCCTCAGTAGCAGCCGGAATGGCTCTGTATGAGCTGTTTCGCCAGCGCTGGTCAAATATGTTACAGCTCGAAACCGTGAAAAAGAAAGAGGGTGAAGGCGAAAGGCAATACCTGGAAAAAAGAAAGGTAACAGAGTATAAAGAAGAGTAACAAAAAGGCAGAAACCTCGTTGCATCGCTAAACACAAGTAGAAGCCATGAAAGAACAATTGACCAACATGCTAGAGTTCTTGGGTTTGGCTTGGTGGGTCGAAATCATAACGCAGAACCCCAGCTGTACCTATTATTTCGGCCCGTTTATGAGCTACGAAGAAGCCCAGGAGGCTCAGGATGGCTACATCGAAGACTTGCAAGGGGAAGGGGCGCAAGGGATCTCTGTGGCGATTAAGCGCTGTAAGCCCACTGAACTGACGATCTTTGATGAAATGGGGGAGATGATTGATTCTCAAGCATCGCCAGCATATGGGTAATTGCTAATTGCTAATTGCTAATTGGTCGGCGATCGCGGGCGGGTTGGGATATAGTCTCGATTGTGGCATCGATGGGCAGGTATTACCCGCCCCTACGCAATTGGCTAAAAACTATCAAAACAGAACGGGAGGGTGAGAACCCTTGAGTTTTAACCAGGGGATGAAAGCCGACTCGGCGGTTTTTAAACCGCCGTTTCTCTTCACTTCCCTCGTTGATTTTCAATATACCTCTTAACGACCTCAGTACTAACCTGACCCGTTGTAGCCACAAAATAGGTCGGATCCCAAAGCGCAGGTAGTTTTTTTAGCTCTGGAAACTCCTTCCTTAAATGATGTGACGCCCTGCCCTTGACCCATCGTGCAATATCACCAGGCGACTCATGGGTAGGAGCATTAATGAAAAAATGAACAGGGTCGGGCTGAACCATTTTTGACTTCAAAATTCACGCATTCAAAATGAAGAAGAATTTTAAATCGCTCAATTCTGGGTACAAGCCCCCACCTGCTTCGGGAAATTCAAAATTCCCAGTTAAAAATTCAAAATTTAAGCTTAGCATTTTTAATTTTTAATTTTTAATTGGTTTGACATGAATTGTAGTGGCAACTAGACTCAACTACAGGAGGTGATAGCAAGTTGTACAAAACGCTCCCAATAAAATCGAGGTTCTCATCTTTAGAATATCTCTTCTGGGTTAACCAGTGCGAACAGGCAAACAGTCTAATTAATTGTGCAATTTACCACGCTCGTCAAACGCACTTCGCTCAACTCGAAGGAAAAGAGAATGCGTTTTCAACTTATTGGCGCGGCGACGAACTATGCTACGGATGGAAAACCTACAAATGTCGCACAACTTATCCCGAATTAGACAAAGCCCTCAAGGATAATCCGCATTACAAAGCGATGGCAGCGCAGTCTGCACAGCAGACTCTTAAGTCTGTTGGAGAGTCGATTGCCAGCTATAACGGTTTAGTTAGTCTCTACTACCAGAGGGAGGTAGATAGGCCATCGTTGCCCAAGTACAGAAAGAAAGGTGGACTTGCGCCCGTGACTTTCCCTCGTCAATCATTGACGTATAGGGATGGCTGCTTTTATCCGTCCATTAGTAGAGAAACGAAACCGCACTTAATTGCAGAAATTGCCTTGCCTTTACCAGACTTTGTTGACTATGACTGGGTTAAAGAAGTCACAATCCGCCCCTACTTTGGCGAACTTTGGATTGACTGGGTTATAGATGATGGGAAAAAGCCTATTGCGATTAATCCTCATCTTGATTACTCCCAGGCTTGGAGTTTTGACCACGGGGGTACGAACTGGCTAACCGGGGTTTCAACTCGTGGAAAAAGTCTTATTATTGATGGTCGCAAGCTTAAGTCAATGAATCAAGGGTATTCCCGCTTGCTTGCCAAGTACAAACAAGGGAAGCCTAATTTCTACTGGGACTCAAACTTAGACAGAGTGCAGCGCAAACGCAACCATCAAATGCGCGATGCTATCAACAAAGCAGCGCGATTCATCATTAACCAATGTCTTAACGACCAAGTAGGAAATCTTGTTATTGGTTGGAATGAAGGGCAAAAAAATGGCTCTGCTATGACAAAACAACAGAACCAAAACTTTGTCCCCATCCCTACCAAACGGCTGATTGAGCGATTAAAGCAGCTTACCTGTGAATAGGGAATTGTTTTAACCATTACCGAGGAAGCTTACACCTCGAAAGCCTCGTATTTGGATGGGGACAGCCTCTACAAATTCGGTGAAAAACCCGAAGGATGGAAACCGTCAGGCGAACGAGTAAAACGTGGCTTGTATAGATCTTCTCAGGGGTTATTGGTTAACGCTGATTGTAATGCCGCTGCCAATATTTTGGCAAAAGTAGCCACACAGCTAAGATTAAACTTAGCCAAGGTGGGTAGAGGTAGCTTGACACTACCAAGACGGGTTGATCTGTTTACAGGATTATCCAGATCGTACCGTAAGAAATGTGAAGCGGCACGTCTTTAGACTGCCGCTTCACATCAGCTTAGAATCCCCTCTGTTTCAACGAGGGGAGATGTCAAGTAGGTTAATCCAGCGGTCGATATCTTTTAGCACCAGATCTGGGATTTCCCAGGGGAAAAGGTGGGCGGTGTTGGGATAGCACTGCGATTCGCAGTTTTTGAGGTGGCGGGCGGTTTCTAGACTAGACTCAGGGGTGATGTGGCGATCGCACGCGCCAGCAAGTACCAAGCTGGGGCATTGTATCTGGGATAAATCTTCCAGGCGATTGTATCCTGCTTTGAGGGCTACCGATAGCGCCCGCGTCGCCGCCGGGGAAGTTTGCAGGTAGGCGGACGTTGCTTCTCTTGCGAGTAAGCGGTAGGCGGTGGGGGTATGCTGTTGGATGAGGTAGCGGTAGAGCGATCGCTTGCCAAATGTCTCGATATTCCACTTCCACCCTGGTTGAATTTGATTCACAATTGAAGCCAGCCCAGTATATAAATTATCCTGCCAACTAATCGGCGGATGATTTCCCCAAGGTCGGGCGGCGGTGGCGATTAATATTAATCCCGTAACTCGTTCTGGGTTTCGCAGCGCTAATTCGAGGGCGAGAATGCCGCCCAGCGACCATCCCAATACCATAAATTTTTCAATCTGAAAGCGGTCTATAAACGCTTCTAAGTCGCTTAAATGGTCTTCCATGTCAAAATTGACCTTAACGCGACTTTGACCGTATCCACGCAGGTCAGGGGCAAGGGTTAGAAAGCGTTTAGAGAGATGATCGGTAAAAACGGACATACTGCTACCCGATCCGGGATGACCGTGTAAGCAGAGGATGGGGAAGCCGTTTCCTTGAATGTAGGTGTTGAGGTGCATGGGTAATTTTTGCACGCTGGGATTAATCGGTTAAAATTCCGCTTAAGTTTAAAACAAATTCCGGTAGGATATTTTCTCCCGATAGGGTAGCAGGTTGGTTGAGAATTTCTACAGGTTGATTGAGGCGATAAATTTCCACAGTTTGGGTTGAGGGTTCGATTAGCCAACCTAACAACAAACCATTTGCTAGATATTCTTGCATTTTTTCTCGAATATCTTCTACTTCATCGCTGGGAGAAGCTAGTTCAACTAGAAAATCTGGACATAGAGGAACAATTTTTTTTCTTTGTTCTGAATTTAATGCCTGCCAACGATCTAATCTTACCCAAGCCGCATCGGGAGAACGAATCGCACCGTTGGGAAGTCTAAAACCTGTGGAAGAGTCAAAAGCAACGCCTAAATTGCTTTCATCGCTCCAATTTTCCAGCCTAGCACTTAATTTAATATTCCGTCTTCCTGTTTCGCCGCCGGTGAGAGCCATAATAACTAAATTTCCTTTTGCAGTTCGCTCTAGTTTTAAATCTCGATTTGCTTGACAAATTCTCTCGAACTGCTCGTCGTTTAGTTCAAGGGTAGGATGAAGGTCTAGAGTAACTACCATAAAAGCATTATCCTCGTTAATTTAATAATATCTTATTTTAGCGTTTCTGATTGATACTCGCATCCGCTTTCATTACCCCCGTGGAAGCCGAACGATTAAAGTCGCGGCTACACAAACTTTGACCGCCTGCGCGGTCTGTAAGAATAACAGACTCGCATTCGCGGCTACACAAACAAAGACCGCCTGCGCGGTCTGTAAGAATAAGAGGGGTCGTTAACCCGGATTTGGTATGACGCCAATAAACCGGGTTTCTGGGAAAAATTATTGATGGTAACGCAAGAGTTGGTAGAAACCCGGTTTCTGAGATCTGGAAATGAGCGATCGCATCTGATATTTTACATGCGATCGCCCATGAATTTTCCCTAGCAATTCGGTTTAATTTCTATCTCGCATTTCTGGGAGAACCAAAAACTTGTACCCAGTAATGACCGTATTCAGTATTGGGAGCGCTGACGTAACCAAACCCAATTTCTGTGAAACTAGGATTGAGGATATTACGGCGATGTCCGGGGCTATTCATCCATTGTTGAATGGTTGCTGCTGGTGTAGCGCCTCCTGCGGCAATGTTTTCGCCGACAGTTGAGTAAGAATAGCCGACTTTTTTCACTCGGTCTACCATAGTAGAACCATTGGAACCTGTATGGCTAAAAATGTTATTTTGCGCCATATCTTGGGCGTGAGATTGGGCGGCTTGTCCTAATTTAGAGGATAGTCTTAAAGGTTGTAAACCGGCGCGGCGACGTTGTTCGTTCGTGAGTTGTAATAATTGGGCATCGAAGCGACTTTGGGCTAAGATTGCGGGTTTATTCGGTTGTTCCGGTGCGACGTTTGTGGTTTGGGTAGGGGGAGTTGCAATTGTTTTAACTGCGAATAAGGAACCGATGAAGGTAACTGCCCCGAATGCGATTCGATTCATGGATGGCCTCGTAATATTGTTGATAATAGTTTATTCAATGTTAGGGTTTAAGATTCCGGAAATCATCGTTAACTCAGAAACAGAGTTTTTTAGAAAAACCCGGTTTCTTGGGAATCATGGAACGGCTTCGTATAAATCGGCGATCGCGCAAGTAAATCCTATACTATAAAAGGAAACTTCTTGCCCTTGTTCGTAAGTTTGGGATACCCAATTTCCGTCAGCATTGCGACGAAAACACTCAACCATCGGTTGAGATTGGCTAATTAGTACGTATTCCTGTAAACTTTCTAAAGTTGCATAATCGGCGAATTTATCACCCCGCTCGAATGCAGCGGTTGTGGGGGATAAAACTTCAATTATTAAGCACGGGTAGCGTGATACCCAGCTTTAGTCCTAAGATTCATAGTCGTTGAAGCAATTAGCCTCTACTTTTGAAACTGCCTAGCAACGGGGTTGCACGATCGGTTCGCGGTTGTGGTAAAGTTATATAATTTGGTATTTGATCCACATCAACCAATGAAATATTGTCCTCTAGGATGTTGGTTGGCTCTAGGCAGCTTCCTGCTGTGTCTATCAGACAGCAACTATTCGGTAGCGCAAATTGTCCCTGATGCGACGCTACCCAATAATTCCATCGTCACGCCACAGGGGAATACGAGCGTTATTGAAGCAGGAACTAGAGCGGGTGGCAATTTATTCCACAGTTTTAGGGAGTTCTCTATCCCCACGGGTGGTGAAGCTTTCTTCAACAATGCTGTGGATGTGCAGAATATCTTTAGTCGCGTAACGGGTGGCTCAATTTCTAATATTGATGGTTTGATTCGCGCCAATGGCACGGCGAATTTATTTTTACTCAATCCTCATGGGATTATTTTTGGTGCCAATGCTCGTTTAAATATTGGTGGCTCGTTTTTTGGCAGTAGCGCAAGTAGTATTAGATTTAACGATGGGACAGAGTTCAGCGCTGCTAATCCCCAAGCAACACCTTTGCTAACTATTAGCGTGCCAATTGGCTTGCAATATGGGTCAAATCCCGGAAGAATTACCGTGCAGGGACAAGGTAGAGCGTTACGTTCTCCAGTGGCAGGAGATACTCTGGAACAATCAAACGCTAGAGAGATTGAATTTCAGCGAGAATTTTTGAATAACCCTGTGGGTTTGCGAGTGGAACTGGGAAGAACTTTAGCCCTTGTAGGTGGGGATGTGACTTTAGAAGGGGGAATTCTCAAAGCACCCCAGGGACGAATTGAATTGGGGAGTGTGGCGGGTGCTGGTTTAGTCAGTTTGAACGCAACCGAAAAAGGCTTTGCTCTGGGATATCAAGGCATCCCCAACTTTGGAAACATTCAGCTATCGCAGTTATCTGCTGCGATCGCTAGTGGAGAAGGTGGCGGCGATATCCAGGTGCAGGGGGGACGGGTGAACCTGACTGGAAATACAGCGGTTTTTGCAGATACTTTGGGCAGTCAAAATGGAGGGACAATCTCTATTCAGGCTCGTCAACTCAGCCTGCAAGAGGGGTCTGTAATAACGGCTAATACTTTGGGTCAAGGTGCGGGAGGAAATCTGACCGTTAATGCTTCCGAGTCGGTGGAATTGATTGGCACTTCATCTGATGGTCGGTCTTCTAGTCGCTTGGATACTGCAACTGTTAGTACTGGCAATGCGGGAAATTTGACGATTAACACGGGGCGGTTAGTGGTTCAGAATGGAGCTTATGTTTCAGCTTCCACTTTGGGTGCAGGTCAGGGTGGAAATTTATTTGTAACTGCCAGCGAAGCAGTAGAAGTGAGTGGCATCAGTCCAAATGGAAATCCTGGAGGATTATTTAATAGGACATTTGGGGCTGGGAATGCTGGCAACTTGACGATTCAAACCAGAAGGTTGAGTCTTTTCAATGGTGCAGAGATAACCACAGAAACTTTTGGCGATGGGAATGGGGGAAATATTCTGGTACAAGCAACAGACTTAGTGGAAGTTGTAGGTACAAGACCGAATGGATTTTGGACAGCGCTGTCTGCTGGAATCTCAGGGGGAGACAACCCAAATCGCTCTGGTGGGAATATCACAATTGAGACGGGTACATTGAGCATCCGAGATGGCGGCAGGGTTTCCACAAGAATTTATAAACCAGGAAATGGCGGTAATATCCAAATTCAGGCTAGAGACTTAGTGGAAGTATTGGGAACGGGGAGAAATGGAGGTCTTGGGAGTAATCTGACGACAACCTTATCTTCAAACACTGTTGGCAAAAGTGGGAATATCAGCATCGACACCCAAGTCTTAAGCATCCGGGATGGTGGTAATGTCGCAACCGAAACTTTTGGTCGAGGAGATGCAGGAAATTTTCAAATCCGAGCGACAGAGCTGGTAGAAGTTGTCGGAGAAGGGCCACCTCTCCCACAGCTTGGGGGTGGGGGCTATAGCAGTCGTCTCTCGTCATCGGTTGGCCCCGATGCTGTGGGGAATGGAGGGACTCTCACTATCGAGACGGGGACGTTAAGTATCCGAAATGGGGGTCAAGTAGAGGCAATTTTATATGGTTCAGGTAAGGGGGGAGAGATTCAAGTACGCGCCAGCAACCTGGTGGAAATAGTAGGAGCTGGTTCAGTCAGGACAGTTGAAAACGATAATCCTCCGAATATTGAGGGCGTTCCAATTCAGGAGACAATCCGATTGACTAGCAGTCTCTCGACAGCGGTAATAGGGAGAGATTCAGGACAAGACAAGGGAACTATTCAAAATCAAGGTGGAAATATCAATATTGATACTCAGGTGTTGAGCCTGCGCGATGGTGGAAACGTATCTTCTTCTGTGTCTGGCAGAGGAAATGCAGGCAATATCGAGATTACAGCGAGCGATCGCGTGCAAGTTGTCGGATTTGCTAGTGGAGGAACTTTGACCCAGTATAGTGGTCTTTCTAGCAATGCAGGGTTCTCCGAAGCGAAAGCGGGAGATATAGAGATCGACACCCAAGTATTAAGCCTGCATGATGGTGCAAATGTGTTTGCTGGTACGGGTGGTGTCGGGAATGCAGGTAATATTCAGATTCGAGCAACAGAAGCGGTTGAATTGGTGGGAGATAGCACCGATATCAGCACTACAGTTTTCCGCACAGCGACGGGCAAGGGTGGCAATATCACGGTGGAAACTCGACGCTTAACCCTTCAAGACGGTGCATCCATCCTCGCTAGCACTTCCGGGAACGGAGATGCTGGCACTATTTTGCTGCGAGCCTCTGAGTCCGTGGAGTTGAGTGGTAGTAGCGATATATTTGCTACTACTGTTTCCACAGACCTCGTCGCTCCTTCTGTAATCGGACGGGGTGGGAATGTGACGATTGAGACAGGACGGTTGCATCTGACCCAAAACTCGACTATAAGTGCTGTCTCTAATACCCAAGGAACAGGGGGAGCGATCGCAGTCCGAGCGAGAGAATCGGTGCAATTGTATAACGGTAGCAGAATATCGGTTTTCACCCTTGGGGCTGGCAATGCAGGAAGTATAAGTGTCACAGCTCCAGAAGTGGAGTTGGCTGGAGAGTTCACTGCGGAAGATGGTAGAGTTCGTTCCAGTACCTTTTCCGCCCAGAGTCTAGGGACTGGTGCTGCGGGAGATGTGAGGATTAACGCTGAACGATTGATTGTCCGAGATGGGGCACAAGTTGAAGCTGCTGCTTTTGAAGCAGGGAAAGGGGGCACTTTGACCGTAATAGCCGACGAGGTGGTGCTGTCTGGAACAAGAGCAGATGGTACCCCCAGCGGCTTGTCTGCCTCCAGCGAAGGGAGTGGTACGGCGGGAAACTTGACAATTAACGCTGGAAGGTTGAGTGTACGAGATGGGGCAGTAGTCACTGTAAGCGGTATAGGGTCAGGTAATGCAGGCAACTTGAATATAACTGCTCGCTTTGTAGAACTGGACAATAATGGCTTCCTTGGCGCGAGAACCGCAGCGGGTACTCAGGGAAATATTACTGTAAATTCCAACTCCCTCATCTTGCGTCGCGGCAGCAACATCACCACCAATGCGACGGGGGAAGCCACTGGCGGCAACATCACTCTCAATACCAACGTACTAGCCGCCCTAGAAGATAGCGACATCAATGCCAATGCCGAACAAAGCTTTGGCGGTCAGGTGAGAATCAATGCTCAAGCTATTTTTGGCACTCAGTTCCGCGCCGCACCCATCCTCGATACTCCAGAAAGCGAAATTACTGCTACCTCTGCCGCTGGCCCTCAGTTTAGCGGTGAGGTAACAATTAATACTCCCGATGTTGACCCCAGCTCCGGGTTAATTGAATTGCCACAAAATTTTGTCGATGTCGCAGGGCTAATTGTTGACCCCTGTGCCGCTGCTAGAGAAGGGAGTAGCTTCGTGGTTACCGGACGGGGCGGCATTGCACCAGCGCCTACGGCACCGCTGAGCAGCGAAACCTTGTTGGTAGATTTAGTTACACTGCCAGAAGATAGCACGGAATCGCAAAGGGTGACTCCTCAAACAGCTAACCAAGACACAGCCGATCAGATCGGCGATCGCATCGCAGAAGCCACAGGCTGGATAATCAACGACAAAGGCCAAGTTGTCCTCACCGCTTCTACTGCCAATGTTACGCCGGATAGTTGGTGGCGGACTTCCCCCGGTTGTACTGTGTCTCCCGATTAGACAAGATGGCAAAAATAGGACCAGACGGGCAAGATGCCCATCCCACAAGAGTAGAGACGTTACATGTAACGTCTCTACATTTCTTGTGGGGTGGGCGTCCCGCCTGCCCAAAAACTTTGAGCGAAAAAATTGGCGCTCGTGCAGCTTCCCGGAGTCATATGGGTCATTTTTGTGGCAAAAATGGGATCGTCGGCAAATACGTTTTGGTCAAACCATCAGTGGCAAGAAAAGATGAGCGGTTGCTTGTGGCACCTTTGGGCGAATACTACGATGACTTGCTAGCTGTGTACGCCTTTGTGACTGACCGAACCAAGTCAACTCAGGGAAATTTTCTCCTATGCGAGAAACTTCGGGAGGAAGAACCCAAGGTGAGGGAGAGCGTCGCGTATCTTGCCAAAAAAAGGGGCGTAGACCCGGAAAAGCTCTGGAATCAAATCCTGAAAGGCGAAGCCAAGAAGATATCGCCTGAAGAAATAGTGGAAAGCGAACGCCCACCAACCCCATAAAATAAGCCGCCCCACCCCTGGGGCGGTTCCATAGAAACCGGGTTTCTTGCTGGGATCTCTAGTTCCAAATCAACGATTTCTCATAGAAACCCGGTTTCTTGGCGTAAGTCCTGTAAAATAAGCCGCCCCACCCCTGGGGCGGTTCCATGTCTTTAAAATCTTTCGCTGTGGTATTTCACTCGTCGAGGTACTGAAGCGGGATGCCAGCCACCACCTTATACTGGATCGAGTCTGGACTTAATAGCATCGAAACCAGGTCTTGAGGTGACTGCATGGCATCCATCCGCGAGTTGCACAAACAACTCATCAAAAAAGAACGCTCTGCTGTAGAAATAACCAAAGAAGCCTTAGAACGCATAGAGGCTTTAGAACCCAAAGTACGCAGTTTTCTGTGCGTTACAGCAGATCGCGCCTTAGAACAGGCTATGGCGGTGGATGCTAAAATCGCCGCAGGAGAGGAAATTGGCCTCTTGGCGGGGATTCCCATTGCCGTTAAGGATAATATGTGTACCAAGGGCATCCCCACCACCTGTGCCTCCAAGATTTTAGAAGGGTTTATCCCGCCTTACGAGTCCACGGTGACGCAAAAACTGCTCGACGCGGGGGCGGTAATCGTAGGCAAGACTAACATGGATGAGTTCGCGATGGGCAGTTCCACAGAAACTTCTGCCTATCAGCTGACTGCGAACCCTTGGGACTTAGAACGAGTACCGGGGGGTTCTTCTGGCGGCTCGGCGGCGGCGGTATCGGCAGATGAATGCGTGGTATCCTTGGGTTCGGATACGGGGGGTTCGATTCGGCTTCCAGCTTCTTTCTGCGGCGTTGTAGGATTGAAACCGACTTATGGATTGGTATCTCGTTTCGGACTCGTGGCGTATGGTTCTTCCTTAGATCAAATTGGGCCATTTGGTCGTAGCATAGAAGATACGGCGATATTGTTGGGAGCGATCGCAGGTTACGACCCCAAAGACTCCACCAGTCTCAACGTCCAAATACCCGATTACGCCAAAGCACTTAAACCGAATCTTAAACCCAGAGGCTTTCTCAGAATTGGCATAATCAAAGAAACCTTTGGCGAAGGTTTAGATCCCATAGTCGAAAAAGCAATCACCAAAGCCATCGAACAACTGCAACAATTAGGCGCAGAAATCCACGTTATTTCTTGTCCTCGTTTCCGCTACGGCTTGCCCGCCTACTACATCATCGCACCTTCGGAAGCCTCTGCAAATCTAGCCAGATACGACGGGGTAAAATACGGTTTCCGCACCAGCGATCCTGATAATTTAATGACAATGTATACCAAAACTCGCGCCGCTGGTTTTGGTGCTGAAGTCAAGCGTCGGATTATGTTAGGAACCTATGCATTATCTGCGGGGTATTACGACGCCTACTATCTGAAAGCGCAAAAAGTCCGTACCTTAATTAAACAAGACTTCGATCGCGCGTTTGAACAAGTGGATATTTTAGTTTGTCCCACCGCACCCACCACCGCTTTTAAAGCTGGGGAAAAAACCGCAGATCCTTTAAGTATGTATCTGTCGGACTTGATGACAATTCCGGTAAATCTGGCTGGTTTACCAGGATTAAGTATACCCTGCGGCTTCGACGAGCAAGGATTACCCATCGGCTTACAAATGATTGGTAAAGTATTGCGCGAAGACTTGTTATTAGAAGTCGCCTATGCCTACGAACAAGCCACCCCTTGGCACTTACGCAACCCTAATTTAGTCAATGGTTAATGGCTAATTGCTAATGGGTAATAGGAAACAAAACCAACTAACCATTAGCAATTAGCAATTAGCAATTAGCAATTACCAATTTACTATGTCCTTCGTCGGTTTACACAATCACAGCGATTATAGCCTGCTCGATGGAGCGAGTCAGTTACCGGACTTGGTAGATCGAGCGATAGAATTGGGGATGAATGCGATCGCTCTCACCGATCACGGCGTCATGTACGGCGCTATTGAGTTACTTAAAGTCTGCCGTGGTAAAGGCGTCAAGCCAATTATCGGCAATGAAATGTACATAATCAATGGGGACATCGAAAAACAAGAACGGCGTCCCCGCTATCACCAAGTTGTTTTAGCCAAAAACAACCAAGGCTATAAAAATTTAGTCAAACTTACCACAATTTCCAACCTTAAAGGCGTGCAAGGAAAAGGAATATTTTCCCGTCCTTGCATCAACAAAGAACTATTAAAAGAATACCGCGAAGGACTGATTGTCACCAGCGCTTGTTTGGGGGGAGAAGTTCCCCAAGCGATTCTGCAAGGTAAATTAGAAGCAGCGCGTAAAGTCGCTCAGTGGTATAAAGAAGTATTTGGAGATGATTATTATTTAGAAATTCAAGACCACGGTTTGCCAGAAGAGCGCGTGGTCAATGTAGAAATTGCCAGAATTGCGCGAGAACTAGATATTAAAATAGTCGCGACGAACGATTCGCACTTTATTTCTTGCAACGATGTCGAGGCGCACGATGCGCTTTTATGCATTCAAACCAATCAATTGGTTATAGAAGAAAAACGGCTGAGATATACCGGAACCGAATATTTAAAATCAGCAGAAGAGATGCGACAACTGTTTCGCGACCATTTGGAAGATGATGTAATAGAGCAAGCGATCGCTAACACCGTAGAAGTAGCAGAAAAAGTCAATCGCTACGATATTATGGGCGAACCCCGCCTCCCCGACTACCCCGTTCCTTCCGGACATACCGCCGATACCTACGTCGAAGAAAAAGCCTGGGAAGGACTGCTAGAACGCCTCAAATGCAAATCCCGCGCCGAAGTCGCTCCTGTTTACAAAGAACGGCTGGAATATGAGTTAAAAATGCTCCAGCAAATGGGATTTTCCACCTACTTTTTAGTCGTTTGGGATTATATCAAATTTGCCAGAGATAACGGAATACCTGTTGGTCCAGGACGAGGTAGTGCCGCAGGTTCTCTTGTTGCTTATGCGCTGAAAATTACTAATATAGATCCAGTTCACCACGGACTATTATTTGAGCGATTTCTGAACCCAGAACGGAAATCAATGCCGGATATCGATACAGATTTCTGCATCGAAAAACGAGATAAAGTAATCGAATACGTTACCAAAAAATACGGCGAAGATAGAGTCGCCCAAATTATTACCTTTAACCGCATGACCTCCAAAGCAGTCTTGAAAGACGTTGCTAGAACTTTAGGAGTGAGTTATGCAGATAGCGATCGCATGGCAAAATTAATTCCTGTATCTAGGGGCAAGCCTGCTAAACTTAAGGAAATGATCTCGGAGCAATCCCCAGAACCAAAATTTAAACAAGCATACGAAAACGAGACGGTTAACATCCACAACGAACGCAAAGAACCAATCGGAGAAATTCCCGTTCGTCGCTGGGTCGATATGGCAATGCGAATAGAAGGCACAAACAAAACCTATGGAGTCCACGCTGCTGGCGTAGTAATTTCTGCCTCTCCTTTGGATGAAATAGTGCCGCTGCAAAAAAATAATGATGGTGCAGTAATTACCCAGTATTTCATGGAAGATGTGGAATCAATGGGACTGTTAAAAATGGACTTTTTGGGGTTAAAAAACCTCACGATTATAGAAAAAGCCATCGATTTAATCAAGAAAAATAAAAACGAAATTATTCACCCAGACGCGATAACAGAAGAAGAAAGATCCGGTCAAAGAATCCTAGCAAAAGGAAATGAGAAAAAACTCCCGTTAATGGTAAAAAAGACATTTGAGATTATCGAAAAAGGAGATTTAGAAGGCATATTTCAAATCGAATCTTCTGGAATGCGCGATATCGTGCAAAGATTAAAGCCATCTAACATAGAAGATCTTTCGTCTATTTTAGCCCTTTATCGACCAGGGCCATTAGATGCAGGCTTGATTCCCCAATTCATCGACCGCAAACATGGAAGAGAGCCAATTCAATACGATAACAGTAAATTAGAACCAATTCTTGAAGAAACTTATGGTATTCTTGTATACCAAGAACAAATCATGAAAGTGGCTCAAGATTTGGCAGGATATAGCCTGGGTCAAGCTGATATATTACGTCGCTGTTTAAGCGGATCGACCCAAGTAATTGATGTAGCAACAGGTCGTTTAGTTAGTTTAAGTGAAATCGCTGCAAAACCAGAATACTGGTTAGGACGAAAAGTATTTTCACTGAATTGCAAAACCAAAAAAATAACCCAGCAACCGATTGCAGAAATTCATCCTAATGGGATTAGGTGTGTTTGGGAGATTACAACTAAAACAAACCGTAAGATTAGAGCAACCTCAGATCACCTTTTTTATACTGTTTTGGGATGGAAAACCCTGAAAAATTTTAAAGTAGGCGATCGCATCGCAATTGCCAAAACATTACCGATTAGGCATACGAGCGATATATCAGAGTCTTCTGGATTGAATTTTCAGAAAACACCAAGTAGAAGTTTAGCGCGTCATCGAGTTCGCAACTTTGCCCTCGCTTTGGAGGATGAAGAATTAATGGCGATCGCTGATTCAGAAGTTTTCTGGGATGAGATTGTTTCCATCCAATATATCGGTGAAGAAGAAGTCTTCGATCTAACCATTCCTGAAACTCACAATTTCATTGCTAATGACTTTATTGCTCACAATTGTATGGGGAAAAAGAAAGCAGATGAAATGCAGAAACAGCGGGAAATGTTTATTGATGGTTCAGCTAAGAATGGAATAAAAAGATCCCTGGCTGAAAAGTTGTTTGAACAGATGGTTAAGTTCGCTGAATATTGCTTAAGCTACGAGACTGAAATACTGACAGTTGAATATGGCTTAATGCCGATTGGCAAAATAGTTGAAAAAGAAATTGAATGTACTGTTTACAGCGTTGATAGTCATGGCTATGTCTACACACAACCAATTGCACAATGGCATAAGCGTGGCGAGCAAGAAATATTTGAGTATGATTTGGAAGACGGTTCCATTATCCGAGCAACAAAAGACCACAAGTTTATGACAACTGATGGTCAAATGTTACCAATTGACGAAATATTTGAAAAAGGATTAGATTTAAAGCAAGTCAGCTTAGAAAGTAAATATGAAAATGTTTACGAGATCTAACAAGTTAACAGCTCAACAAAAGCAGCAAATAATTGATGCTTTTAATCAGGGTATGGAATGCAGAGAGATTCCGCGCTATCTTGGTGTTAGTGAGAGGTATGTTTCAAGAGTTTTACTAGAAGTAAATATTAATACGCGCAAAAATCGCTATAGATTAAATGAAAGTTACTTTGATATAATTAACTCTCAAGTTAAAGCTTATTTGTTAGGCTTGGTAGCTGGTGATGGCTGTGTAACTAAAACTAACTACGTTGCTTTTGAGTCTATTGATAAAGAACTAACAGAACTCCTGAGTAAAGAACTCCAATACTCTGGTAAAATTAGAATAGTTCAGCCGAAAGATTATGCACCTCCGGCATCGAATAAATTTTTCATCTCAGAGGATAGCCAGTGCTTTGTCTAGCTACGGCATCGTCACCGGACGAAGTTTTTCTGGCATTCATTATTTGACCGAATCAGAATATTTAGCCTCCTACGTTCTGGGATATTTTGATGGTGACGGTTGTGCTTATGTAAACGAAGGAAGAAGTGGCGGCTTAATCTCTATTGTAGGTGACTTTGAATTCAGTTGTGAACTGGCAAGACTATTAAATATGGGTTATGTAGAAGAACACATATACAAAAAGGTTTATTATTGGAGGATATACAGCCGCAAAAACATAGAGTCATTTTATAACTTTGTAGATTGGCATCCAGATTTGGGACTACAACGTAATCAAAGAAAAATTGAGGAAATTTTAGGGAGTTACAGACGTGGTTAAAATTGTTAGCCGTAGATCGTTAGGAATGCAACCAGTATACGATATCGGGGTTGAAAGCGACCATAACTTTATTTTGGGAAATGGCTTGGTTGCTTCTAATTGCTTCAATAAATCCCATTCAACGGCTTATGCATATGTAACTTATCAAACGGCATTTTTAAAAGCAAATTATACCACAGAATACATGGCGGCGCTGTTAACGGCTAATAGCGGCGATCGGGAGAAAGTGAAAAAATATATTGACGGCTGTCAGAAAATGCATATTCAGGTAGAACCGCCGGATATTAATCGATCAGGGGTAGATTTTACGCCGCAAGGAAATAGTATTTTATTTGGACTATCGGCAATCCAGAATGTGGGGGAAAATGCGATCGCATCCATCCTCAACGCGCGCAATGAGGGAGGCGCATTCAAGAGTCTGGCAGATCTGTGCGATCGCATCGACCTCCGCACAGTCAATCGCCGCGTCTTGGAAGCTTTAATCAAATGCGGCGCCTTCGATAGCATCGAAAAGAACCGCAATCAATTAATCCACGACCTCGACCTAGTCATCACCTGGGCGCACGATCGTGCCAAAGATAAAGCAGTTGGTCAAGGCAATTTATTCGACCTCCTGGGAGGTTTTACAACGGGTTCTGATAGCAATCAAGGCTACGACTCTGCCCCCAAACACCCGCCAGTGCCGGATTTTCCCAGCCGCGAAAAATTGCAAATGGAAAAAGAACTGCTGGGTTTTTACGTTTCGGAACATCCGCTTAAATCTGCTAGCAAAGTAGCACAGATGATGGATATAACTACTATTAGCATCAGCCAATTAGAGGGGCAAAAAAATCAGGCAAAAGTCAGCGCGATCGTGATGGTAACAGCTATCAAAAACGTGATGACCAAAAAACGCGAACCAATGGCAATCTTGCAAATCGAAGATATCAGCGGACAAGCGGAAGCCGTTGTTTTTCCCAAAACTTACGAACAGATTAACTCGCACCTAAATAATGATGCCCGTTTAATCCTCTCAGGAAAAGTCGATAAACAAGAAGAACGTACCCAACTGATTGTTGACGACGCCTTCCCCGTCGAAAACGTTCAAATGGTGATGGTAAAACTCGCACCCCAGGGAGTCAACCCCAATGAATTGAGTACCTTGCGAAGCATTTTGCAAGAACATAGAGACAAGGAAGAAAAAGCAAAAGTCCCCGTGGTTGCGATCGTATCAGACCGAAATCGGCGCGAGTTGTTGCGTCTGGACCCCAAAGATTGGGTGCAAGATGCTCAAGCAGTTGTCAATGCACTCAAAAGCGCTGGATTTGATGCCGACGCCAAGCGCTTAGTCGGTGCTTAATTAGTTAGTGGTTATTAGTTATTAATAGAACCCTCATAACTAATCACTACTATACTTAACACAGACGCTTGCCTGACAATTAGGTAGCTAAGAGAAGACTGGCAGAAATATCAAACTAGCCATTAGCAATTAGCAATTAGCAATTAGCTATTAGCACTATCTATGACCGCAGCAAGCATAACTTACTTTTCCCATATCTTGATCGTATTATCGAAACTGCCGCTGACAATGGTTTGTCCATCTGGACTAATTGCTACAGAACTAATCTGGTTAGTATGCCCAGTAAGCGTGTAAAGCAGTTCGCCATTGTTGATATTCCACAGCTTGAGAGTCTTGTCGCTGCTACCGGAAACAAGCATCTTGCCATCCGCACTGATGACAATCGAATTAACTGACTCTGCATGATCCGAAAGCGTGCGGATTAATTCTCCGGTACTTGCATCCCACAATTTGATTGTTTTGTCCTTACTGCCGCTGGCGATAATTTTCCCATCAGGACTAATGGCGACCGAATTGACTAAATTAAAATGCCCGCTGAGAGTGCGAAGCAATTTTCCACTATCGATAGCCCACAACTTGATTTGGTTGTCAAGACCGCCGCTGGCTAAAAACTGTCCGTCCGGGCTGATGGCGACTGATTTAATCATGCCTGCCGGACTCAACAGCGTACCCCGCAGCGTTCCGGTGGTGAGCTTCCATAATTTAATTGTCCTGTCCTTGCTACCGCTGGCGAGAGTTAGCCCATCCGCACTGATAGCGACAGAACTCACATCTCTGCCATGATCGGTTAAAGTGCGAAGCTGGCTGCCAGTGAACAGATTCCAAATCTTAATCGTTCTGTCATCGCCGCCGCTGACCAGCATTTGCCCATTAGGGCTGATGGCGACGGTATTGACAGCCTTTGAATGTCCGCTGAGGGTTTGCAACAGTTCTCCCGTCTGGAGATGCCAAACTTTAATCTTGTCATCGAGACTGCCGCTAGCAACGGTTTGTCCGTTGGGGCTGATGGTAACCGAGGTGACCCAGGATGAATGTCCGCTGAGGCTATTTACGCATCCCCAAGTGCCAGTTTTAGGGTTAGAATTTATGCCTCTGGGAAGGGGGGGTCTGGAAATCGGCGGTCTGGAGATAGGGGGATTGGAAACCGGCGGTTGGGAGACGGGGGGGTCAGACAGGGGCGCTTTTGGCAGCGGCAGTCTTGCACCCGGTGGCGGAGAGATTGGGGCAGGCGGAACCGTGGCAGGTTTTGGCGGTGTCTTGAGGGGGGTAGGGGGAGCCAAAGGTTGACCGCCGATCTCCCTGAGTATCTCATCCGCAGACTGGTAGCGATCGCTCACCAAGTCTTTCAGCATTTTGTCCAAAATCTGCCCCAAGCGATCGCTGACATTTATGCCTTTTTTGAGCAAATAATCTCGCCAGATCCAGCGACCTTGCAACGGATTGTACAACTCTTCCGGTTTGATTCCCGTTATCAGGTGAATGCAAGTTGCACCCAAACTGTAGATATCGCTTGCCGGATACACTTGACCGCTTCGCAGTTGTTCTAACGGTGCATACCCTTCCGTACCAATTCTCGTTCCTGGTTGGATTTGAGTCGTGTCTTTCAACTGCTTGGCGATGCCAAAATCTATTAGCACTAACCTGCCATCAATCTGGCGGCGAATAATATTCGCCGGCGTAATATCCCGGTGAATGATCTGGCGGTCGTGGATAAACTTCAAAACTGGTAGGATATCGCCCAACACCTGCCGGATTTTTTGTTCGCTAAAAATTCCCTGCCGGTGCAACTCCTGAAACAAAGTTTGCCCTTCGATGAACTGCTGCACCAGATATAGGTATTTGTCCTGCTCGAAGTAAGCCAGCAGCGTGGGTATTTGGGGATGCTCTCCCAATTCGTGTAGCCTGACTGCCTCTTGGTTAAACAGTCGGATTGCCTTGTCTAGGGAATTTGTTCCTTGAATTTGGGGCGAAAATTGTTTAATCACGCAAGGAGTTTTTAGCCTATCTTCATCTACTGCGAGATAGGTTCTGGCAAATCCTCCCTGACCGAGAGGACGGATTGGGCGGTAGTGACCCCTCAGCAGCGGCACTAATTTTGCTTTGCAGCTAGTGCAAAACGGTTCGTTTTCAGGATTGAGAGGCTGCTGGCAATTGGGATTTAAGCAACAGATCATAGTGACAAGGAACCCGAAGGACTTGTATTTTATTTTGCCTTTTATACGGGTATGCTATCTGTTCGCCGCAAAATCAGACTTTCTCTTGGCGCGATTCTTTTGGAGAAACCGACTCGCGTTGCGATTTTTCCATTACTGCCTGTCTGAAACCCAGCACCACCAAGATGTTTGACAGCGTTAAGAAAAACTCTGCCCCACCGTGCAACCAATCCACATTCGCGAGGGACTCCCCGTAAACAATTTTCGCATAAATTCCCGCCGGAATGGTGACGCCGACAAACACCAATGTCATGTAAAACCCAATCAACGCCAAACGCGGTGCTTGTTTGGAACGGGTGAGAAACCACAAAAAACCCAGGTATGGAAACAGGGATAGGGCAAACAGGGCATCTTTTGATATCATGATTCTTTTGCTTGGTCTTGACTGAGTTGCGCCGGATTAGCCGACTGGGCATTTCGCCAAATCCACCACGCCGCGGCACAAAGCGTACAGTTTCCCAACACCGTCATCGCTGCTTGCAGCGTCACCAGCCATTCCAGAGATGGTGGATTATCAAAATAATGCCAAGTGCAGGCACACATGGCACTAACTAACGCTGGTAGCATAGCAAAAGATAAAGCATACCACGTCCGGTTGCCGCTGACTTCGCCGTAAGTCCAGATCAACCAGATCGCAGCAATCCACTCAATCACGCTCGAAACGTGAATAATCCAGGTAGGAATCGATAGTGCGTGCATCGCTTGTTAACATCTGCAAACATTTTTCTATCCTACCGTTTCCCTAGCCCCTAGCCCCTTGTTTGGTCAGTCTTGAAAAATTGTTAATTCATTGGGACTGTAGAACTTGATCTGGATTTCTATTTCTTGGGCGCCTTCCTGTTTTAAGTCTTCCAGGTAGCCTTCTTGAGCCTGTTCGGCTTCGCTTGCACTATCGAAAGGCCCAAAATAGTAGATACAGTAAGGTTGTTTTGTTTTTACTTCCAGCCACCACAACATTTTTACACCTCTTTTTTTTGACTGAGCTATTTCTCTGACAATTTTTTCTGGTTTTTGACTCTTTTGCACCCCTATCTTCTTTTAGTTAAAACCGGATAAATCAGCCTCCCTTAAAAAAAATTAAACTTGTCAGACAGGTATCTCTGACTATTCAATAGATGGTCAACAAGAATTGACTTCAAGCTTAGCAAGTAAATGAGTTTATCGAACCTCTTTCCCCCTCTACTAAAAGTTAGCTATTTTTCAGGTATTGTAAAAAATACAAAAACTAAACACCCAGCGTAGGCCGGGAAAATTGCGAAAACAGGCTCTTGTAGGTGTACAGCCAAAAAATAGAATAGGTAGATGCCATTAGTCAAGAGTCTAGACTTCGATCTGGTGAATCTCACCCGATAGGATTGTCCGGCAAGGGCTACCCATTGACAGCCTCAAGACTTTTTTACACCCACCCACTGAATTTAAACTGATACAGAGAATACATTTTGAGCAAAGACATGGGCAAGATGCGGGCAGTGTTGTGCGGCTACTACGGCAAAGGCAACGGTGGGGATGAGGCATTATTGGCGGCGCTGCTGCAAATGCTGCCCGAAGAGGTAACGCCGATTGTACTTTCGGGGAACCCAGGTCAAACCACCTCGCGTTACAAGGTCCGCAGTTGCGATCGCTTCTCGCCGTGGCAAGTTTATTCTGCGATTAGATCTGCCGACGCTTTCATTTGGGGTGGCGGCAGTTTGATCCAAGATGTCACCAGCATCAACAGTGCCTTTTACTACGGCGGCTTGATGGGATTAGCCCAGCAGATGGGGAAAAAAACTATCGCCTGGGCGCAAGGAATTGGGCCGTTAAAACGCCCGATAACCCGCGCGATGGCAAGGCGATGCTTCGCCAACTGTAGCGCGGTCAGCGTGCGCGACAAAGCCAGTGCTGGCTTAGTATCAGAATGGCATATACCCTTTTGGATCGCTCCCGATCCGGTTTGGGCATTAGAGGGCGCACCCGTCAAAGGACTGTGGGACTTACCAGCACCCAGAATCGCAGTCACCTTGCGATCGCATCTTGAGCTAACTCCGGCGCGTTTGGCTTGTCTAACCCGCGCCCTGATCGACTTTCAGCGAGCAACGCAAACCTGTATTTTATTAGTACCGTTTCAGCAATCCCAGGATTTGGCGCTCGCGCAATCAATCCACGCAGCGATGCCGGAAGTATCCCATATCATCTGCCTGGAAGATCCCAAACAGTTAAAAGGCTTATTTGGTGGCGTGGAAATGGCAATCGGAATGCGCTTCCACAGTCTGATTATGGCTGCTGCGTCTTTCTGTCGCTGTTTCGCCCTCAGCTACGACCCCAAAGTCAGCCAACTAATGCAAGAATTACAATTGCCGGGATGGGATATTGCCGGATTGCCCAACGACCCTAATATAATTAGTCAAACCTGGCTGGAGTGTTATGCCAATGGCGAACCCCTCTCGCCAGTGCAAATTCAATCTTTAGTAGACCGCGCCCTGATGCATCAAGATTTATTAAAGCAAACCTTAACCCTGGGATAGTAGCCAAGGATCAAAGTAATCCGATTACAATGATTGGCAAGTGGCCTAGTTGTAAAGGACTTACCCACGTCGATGCCAGAAACTGGGTTTCGACCTAGATCTCTAGTTTCCCAAGCAACGATTTTTCAGAGAAACCCGGTTTCTTTGCTTGGGTCCTAGTTGTAGATAACGCGAAAACAAATACCTGTCAAACAGTCGTTAACCTCTGAGGTAGAAGCGATGAGCGAAGCTGAAATTCCCAACAACGAACCAGGTCTGCATGAGGCGAATCAGCCAACGCCTGCGCTAGATTCCTCAGCAGATACCACTAACTTTATTAACTTATCAGTCCAGGAGCCAGAAAATTCTGCGCTCGTTGATGATATAGATCGGTCAACAAGTGCTTGCGAACCCGAACCGATAGAAGATCGCCAAGGTTCTGCCCCACTACCAACTACAAGCGAAATAGTTGCACCCGTTGAGGATGTTAACCGCGATGACGCCGAGGAAAATAGCCAGCTTGAGGAGGCGCTGACTTGGCAATCCGACTTAGACGTAGTAGAACTGGTGACGTTAAGTCAATCCCTACAACAGCAAAATAGCGAACTGCTGGGACACGTAGAACAGTTAGAAACGCTCCTAGATGAGTGCCACAGTGCGTTGCAGTTGCAGATGAAGCGCAATCAAAGCTTAGAAACGAGGCTAAGCGAACAAAATCAAGAACTCACCAAAACACAAGAGCAACTGACGCGGTTATTCCGGGAGTTGGAAGCTTCTCATCAAGTCGCGCAGCGCCAGCAAATTTTAATCGAAACTTTAAGCCAGCAAATGGAAAGCAGCCAGGAACAGTTGGCTCAACTGGAGAGGGAATGCGCCCATATCCAGCAAAAATACAACGAACAATCTTACACTTTGTCAATCAGCGAAAATACCTGTACCGAGTTGCGCTCGCGCTTAGAACGCCAGCAACGTTATTCGCTGCAATTGAAAGCCGCTTTAGATAAGTGTTTGGAAGTCCCTTACCAAACCGAAATCCCAGCAGACATGGGCAACGCTCCAGTCGGGGCAGCAGAATTACAATACAATCCCCAAAATGCCTCTGCTAGGCTGCGCTTGCTGCTAAAACCGCAACCGATCCAACCTTGGTCAGTATCCTTGGACTCTATTTCAGAAGATACCCCATCAGACCAAACCGACCAAACCGACAGCAGCAGCGAACCTGCTTTAAACCAGCCTTTGACAGCAGAAACTCCAGAACAAGTTAGCACCCCAATTGAATGGCTAGCACAAGAAGAGCCAGAAGTAACCAGCGAGGCAATAAAAGATACAACGCCCGTACCAGTAGCGCCTAAACCCCAATTGGGCGATGATTTACCCGATTTAAGCGGGGATGTTAACCGCAATATTAACGAAGCCGAAAAAGTTTTGTGGGAAGAATTGGAAAGGTTGACACAAGCTGCGATCGCATCCACCAACATTCCCGCCCCGGAACCCCCTGTAGCGCCCCAGCCAATTCATTTACAAGCTTGGAAGCCGGTAACCCCAGAACCAATTAGCAACCGTCAGTCAGCCCCACAACCCCAGGAGGAGTCGGCAGCGTTGCCAGAACCCACCTCTGTCAGCAGTATCGTCCCCGTTACTCCCAACGAGTCTATCGACCTCTCTGAGGCTGCCAACTGGCCCGCACCTGTAGTTTATCCCCAACGCCCGCAAAAGAAAATCAAGTCCTTAGCGGCTATTGACCTGCCATCTTTTCCACCACTGAGGAAATAGCAGTCAGCGCCAGCTAAGCGATCAAGGCTTGATCAAACCGAGGGCAATGAGAATCCTGTTGGTTGAAGACGATGAGCAACTTATGGATGCTTTGGTGGAGATCCTCACCGATAAACAACACTATATCGTTGAAACTGCCACCGATGGAGAAACAGGCTGGGAACTTGTAGAGGCGGCTCCCTACGATTTGATTGTGCTGGATGTGATGCTGCCAAAGTTGGATGGCATCAGCTTGTGTCAACGGTTGCGGCAAAATGGCTACATGACACCCGTCCTGATGCTGACAGCTAGAGATACTAGCAGCGATCGCGTCATGGGTTTAGATGCCGGGGCAGACGATTACGTCGTCAAACCTTTTGACCTACCAGAGTTATTGGCGAGGATTCGGGCATTGCTGCGTCGAGGCAATACAGCTGTATCGCCTGTTCTAGATTGGGGAGATCTGCGCCTCGATCCCAGCATTTGTCAGGTTACCTATCGAGGGCAACTACTACATCTCACTCCTAAGGAATATGGCTTGCTAGAACTATTCCTGCGGCACAAGGGAGGGATTCTCAGCCGTTCCACTATCATCGACCACCTGTGGTCACTTGATGACCCACCCTCAGAAGAGACGGTGAAGGTGCATCTCAAGGCATTACGTAAGAAACTGAAAGCAGCAGGTGCGCCTACCGATCTAGTGGAGACAGTTTATGGCATGGGCTATCGCCTCAAACAAAACCAGTAATCCTCACTCTCATGCCCTACGCTGGCGGTTGTTGCTGTCTTACTTAACAGTAATGATGGCTATTTTGGCAGCATCGACTGTAGCAGTTTATCAATTTACGCGCCGCAGCCTTTATGAGCAGCTCGACCAACGCCTTTCGATTTTGGCGCAAGCTGCTTCCCATAGTTTATTGACAATCAAGGCACAATATGCTAAAGAACCACAGATCGATCCCGCAAGGAACGCGGCATGTTCCCCAATAGAACGTCGTTTGGATCGCGATCAAGACTTAGACATCCCGTGGCAGCAGTTGCGCGAATACCATCAGGGCGTTGAATGGTTTGATGGACAGAGGCGATTAGTGGGTAACGCGGGTACCCTGCTGCATGGTTTGCCGCCTAGTCCGGGGTATCAAACCCTACAGCAGGGGAAGATACGGGCTGTCACGCTGGCAGTTTACGGTAAAGGTGACCGTCAATCGCGATTGGAGGGTTACATTCGCACCAGCGAAGAAACACAAGAGGTAGAAGCGGTTCTCAGTAAGCTGCGGTGGGGATTGGGGGTTGGTGGGGCGATCGTGTTGGGTGTGACGGGGTTAGGGGGCATCTGGCTAACCCGGCAATCGGTAAAGCCGATTGAGCAAAGCTTTCAGCAGCTCAAACAGTTTACTGCTGACGCAGCCCACGAATTACGCAGCCCACTAGCCGCGATTAAAACCTCGGTTCAAGTCATGCAGTATTATCCAGAGCGAATTCATCCGCAGGATATGAAGAAGCTTTTGGCGATCGCTGCGACGACCAATCATACGATCCGTCTCGTAGAAGACTTGCTGCTGTTGTCACGCATCGATGTGGCAGCTATCACCCAGAAGCGGGAATGGGTTTGTCTATCACTAGACAAGATGATCGAGGATGTATTGGTTCTGCTACAACCCCAAGCCCAGGAAAAGGGTATTACCCTCCAGGTCAACTTGCTGACTGGTGTGATGGTTAACGGAGATGCCCTACAACTGACTCGTTTATTTAGGAATTTACTCGAGAATGCCTTGCAGTACACACCAGCGGGTGGAAAAGTAACGCTGGCTATGAAGCTACGCGATCGTTTCGCGATTGTCTCTGTGGATGATACTGGCATTGGCATTGCACCAGCAGATCTGAAGTTTGTGTTCGATCGCTTCTGGCGCGCAGACAAAGCGCGATCGCGGCGGGAAGGCGGGATGGGAATGGGGTTGGCGATCGCCCAGTCCATTGCTCAACACCATCGGGGAGAGATCGTCGTCAGCAGTCAGTTGGGAGTTGGCAGTTGCTTTCAGGTGCGTCTTCCTCTGGCTTAGAAAATTCTTGTGGATCTACCCTGTTTTCTTTACGGTTTAGTTTTAGCCTTTAAAGTAGCTCAAAGGCAGCGACAAGTTGGCAAACCAACAGGGATAGATCCCGCTGCCAATAAATACTTGAGGTAATTCTCATGAGTCGCGCTTTTCGTAAATACCATCGCCAGATTGCCATCGCTGTATGTCTGCCTTTACTGTTAACTGCCTTCACTGGTTTGGGCTATAACATCCTCGATGAGTGGTTTCACCAAGAGGAACTAGCAGAATTACTGCTAAGCATCCATACCATGAAAATCCTGCATTTGGAAGAAATTTATCCACTGCTCAACGGTTTAGGGTTAGTTGGCTTACTGATAACTGGATTGAGTATGACGGGCTTATTTAGGCAACAGCCAGCAGTCAAAAAAAGCGAGTAGCTAATCCTAATTTTCAGTTTTCGATTATCTGTTAATGGGTTGCAGTTTTGAGGTTGAAAGTTGAAGGCTTTCAATCAGGAATTACGCGCATATTCCGGGTTTATATGAAAAATCGTTGATTTATCAAATAGAGATCTACCAAGAAGCCCGGTTTCTGACCTCCGAAGTGCGTAAGTCCTGTCAATCTGGGAAGTTTCTTTGTCTGAATTTTGACCTTTTTCCAATTCTCTTAAGGAGGTTTTAGCTATGATTCGTTTCTCCAACATTCCCTTGGTTTCCAAGAAAACCGTTATTTTGATGTCTGCGGCTGTTTTAGGAGCAATCTCCCTCGTTAGTTGCAGCGAATCTAAAACGCCTGTAGTTATGGTTGAGTCATCTCCTTCAACCCAGCAGACTGTCCAACCCGAATCACCGACGTTGCAAAACCTTCAGAAAGCATACAACGGTGAATCCAATGCTCACGTAATGTACCTGGCATTTGCTCAGAAAGCAGATGAGGAAGGCTACAAGGGCGTAGCAAGTCTCTTCCGAGCCGCAGCGGCAGCTGAAGCTATCCATCGAGATAATCATGCCAAAGTTATTCAGGCAATGGGGGCAACACCTCAAAGTACGATCGTTCAGCCAGATGTGAAATCAACCTCCGAAAACTTGCAGCAATCAATCAACGGGGGTGCAACTCTAGAAGGCTTGAACAAGGCGATTAAAGGGGAGTCCTACGAGCGGGATAGTATGTATCCTGGCTTCATTGAGCAAGCAAAAGCTGAGGGCAATCAAACTGCTGTGCAAACGTTTAGCTACGCGCTAGCAGCCGAGACTCAGCACGCTCAACTTTACACACAAGCCAAGAACAACCTGGAAAAATGGCGTAATCAAACCCACAGTTTCAATGTCTGTAACGTTTCTGGGGAAACAACAATGGTTGAGGATGGCACTCCCAAATGCCCTACAGATGGTTCTCGAGCGGGATTTGAGAAGGTAAGTTGAGCGCTAAACCTGTTACCTGGTCAGTAAAACTTTCAATCGCACAAGCATATCAAAGGGGAGGAAGATTACCTTCTTCCTTCCCTGGGTAGAGTTATCGAGCTTTATTTGAGGATTTCTTGATGAAACGTCGTGAGTTTATAACTGTTGCCAGTTCGATTCCTGTGGTAATTGCCGCCTGTTCTCCCAAAGCTGCGAAGCAGGTTGCCAGTCCGCCTCGTGCTGATGGTTTTCAGAGGGTGGGTACGGTTGCAGACTTGGACAAAAATGGGCAAATCCTTGCTGAGCAAGTAGCGGGTAGCAATAAAGTCTTGGTGGTTCGAGATCCGATGAACAAAAGCAAGATTATGGCAGTGAAACCAACCTGTACTCACGCGGGTTGTACGGTCTTATGGCAGCAAAATCAAAATGCGTTTGTCTGCCCTTGCCACGATTCTAAATTTGCCAGCGATGGTAAAGTGCAACAAGGTCCAGCAGATGAACCACTTGCCACCTATGTAGCAAAACTGGAAGGCGATTCAATTCTAGTTAAAGTGGGCTAGAACTGAGACTATAGCTTGAAATTGTGAAAGTTTTCATGGTGGTGCGTTACTAAAAGCGACTAGATTGGGTTTTTCGACGAATAATAGAGAAAATATCGGATTATCTAGCAACGCTTGCCGAAATTTTGCGCCTAACTGCCATAACACTTGAGTTGGCGTGTTAGGATTTCCTGCCACATTTTGGCGAGTCTCGGTATCGTCGCTGGAAGAGAGAATTCGCAACACTTCACTCGTAGCACAAGGGTTCTTGGCAACAACCCTTGCCAGTTCAGTGCTAATCTGGGCGAGTTCGGTTAAGCGATCGCCACAGGTGTTTTCATTTGCTCCTTCCTGTTTTATAGCGGTTTGCAACTTGGTGAAATACACTTATAGCCATTTTCCGTCGCATCAACGGGGGGTAGGGAACATGAATAAGTTTTGTCGCTACGGGCAAAGTTTTTTGAATGTTCCCTACAATGTGTTGTGTTGCACCCAATTGAAAACTGTTGTAAGCGATCGCATTCCTCCCAAGTTATTATTTCAGGCCATTCCTCAATAAAAAAGCAGCCGATGAATCCACATACCATTTTGAGCCAAACCGAGCGCCAACGGGTGAGCGACGGAGCAGTTGTACCCATATTGAGCGGTTGCGAGTCTTCACCTCGACAACTGGTACTGCTATTGCCACAATTGGGAGATTTCGACAGCCTGGAATATGCTTGGTGGTTGCAGCGAGATGCCAAACGGCTTCAAGCACAAGGGATAGCAATCCGAGGGGTGGGAATAGGCGATCGCAAGTCCGGCGAGCGATTCTGTAGTTATACCGGATTTCCGGCAGAATGTTTGTTTGTAGACCCCACCGCCCAACTGCACCAAAAACTCAATCTGTATCCAGGTTTATCGCTCAAACTACCTGGTTTATCCCCTGGTGTAAACGCTTGGCTCAACCTGATGCTAATGTGTGCTGGAATTGGTAGTCCTGGCACTTTGGCGGAAGTATTTCGAGGGTATCGAGGCGATCGCCAAGCACCTCAATTAATTGGCGATGAAGAAATTATCCAGGCTCCCCCTCTCCCGCCGCTCAAAGGTTCATTCTTTGGATTGGCAGGTGGCAAAGGTTTTCAGCGTCCGTTTGAGTTAGCAACCTTGCGATTGCGGAATATGGGAGAAGTGCTGACTAATTGGAAAACCTATGTTCCTAATCCTGCTTATCTAACCCAAAGAGGTGCGACTTTCCTGTTTAATGCTCAGGGGGATTTACTCTACGAGCATCGCGATTCTGCCATCCTTGGTTTTGCTGCTGATAAGAGAAATCCCCTATCTTTTCTCTCACAATGAAAGCATGAAAGCGATCGCCAGTTGTAGGGGCACGGCAATCATCAAATCAGAGCTTGTACAGAATATTTCCCATGCCGTGCCCTCAGCTGTTGTAGGGGCACGCCAATCATCAAATCAGAGCTTGTACAGAATATTTCCCATGCCGTGCCCTCAGCTGTTGTAGGGGCACGGCAATCATCAAATGTTGGCTGGTACAGAATATTTCCCATGCCGTGCCCTCAGCTGTTGTAGGGGCACGGCAATCATC
>NZ_BLAY01000107.1 GCF_020521235.1 Microseira wollei NIES-4236
ATCTGTAAATGTATTTCCTGACATATTTCAAGTTTGAGAAACCCGTAAATAAACCCGCCCCCGTAGGGGCACGGCGTGCAATAACTTTTGATTTTTACCAAAGATTGTAGAACGCCGTGCCCCGAAATCTGTAAATGTATTTCCTGACATATTTCAAGTTTGAGAAACCCGTAAATAAACCCGCCCCCGTAGGGGCACGGCGTGCAATAACTTTTGATTTTTACCAAAGATTGTAGAACGCCGTGCCCCGAAAGCAGGAAATGTATTTCCTGACATATTTCAAGTTTGAGAAACCCGGTTTTTCTAAAAAATCGGGTTTCTTGTTCGGTTCCCTCTCTCCTGTAAATCTATCTCAGGGAAGGTTTGTTAGAGTTGCCAACCGCTTTAAGGTAGGATTTACCAGGTTTTAATGATTTTTTGGCAAAATCAAGAGAAAAGAAGTGACTTTCGATTACAGTAAATAAAAATAAAGCAGTTCTCGGTGGGATGGCAAAAGATGCCTAATTTCGCCACAAGTAAACAAATTTCAGCAGCGACAAGTGCCTTTGCTATCTTTATTGCCTGTCTCGTCCTGGTTGGGTGGGGGTTAGACATAGCTATCCTCAAGAGCGTATTTCCAGGTGCGGCGACGATGAAAGCCAATACAGCCGTTTGTTTTATCTTAGCTGGGGTGTCCTTGTGGCTGACCGGAAGAGGAGGCGGCGACGCGGGGATGGGGAGACGCGGAGAATCTCCGCAAATTGTACCAAGGCCCCAAAAGAAAACACTACGGCGTTACTGGGTGCTTGTTGCTCAAATTTGCGCGATCGCATCCGCCACCCTCGCAATACTCACCCTCAGTCAATACCTCTTTGGGTGGAATTTGGGGATTGACGAACTGCTGTTTCGCGACTCGCCCCTATCTCCAGCAACGTTGCAACCAGGGCGGATGGGATTAAACACTGCAATCAACTTTTCCCTCGTGGGTGGGGCGCTTTGGCTATTGCATAAAGGCGAAAGCGAAAGTGGGCAAAAAGATAATTTGATTTTGCTAGCTCAAGGGTTGAGCTTAGTGGCGATTTTAATCGCGTTACAAGCGATCGTTGGCTATGCCTATAAAGTGGAAGTTTTTTACCAGTTGAGCGCTTACAGTACCTCAATGGCATTGCATACGGCAGTAACATTTCTAGTGCTGGGTGTGGGGGTGTTATTTGCTCGTCCCCAACGGGGGTTAATGAAAACGATCGTTAGCGATTTGAATGGGGGAATAGTTGCTCGTCGCATGATACCAAGCGCGATCGCACTACCCCTAATTTTGGGCTGGATAATCTTGCAAGGACAACAAGCAAATTACTACGATCCCGCGTTTGGGATATCGTTGTTGGCAGTATTGATGTGCGCGATCTATATAGCTTTAATTTGGCGAAATGCCGCGTTTCTCAACCAACTCGATGGCAAGCGCTTTCGCGCCGAAGCAGCAGTGCGGGAAAGCGAAGCCCGCTACAGCATCCTGGCAGAAAACGTACCGGAAATTCTTTTTACCAACCTACCCGACGGTTGGAACGATTACACGAGTCCCCGGTTTTACGAATATACCGGAATGCCGCCCGGATCGGCAGAAGGATTTGGTTGGATGGGCGCACTCCATCCCGACGACGCCGAACCCAGTCGGTTGCAGTGGATGGAATCGATCAAAACCGGACAAGTTTTGGAAATAGAGTACCGCTTCCGCCGCGCTGACGGCGTTTATCGCTGGTTTAAAGGTCGCAGTATCCCCCTGCGGGATCGAGACGGCAAGATTAAAAAGTGGTTCGGTGTTTGTACTGATATCGATGACCAAAAGCGCACCCAGGAACAATTGCGCCAAAGTCAAGAACGCTTGCAGCGGATGGTGGAAACTGCGCAAATTGGCATTGCTTTCGCCAGTTCAACGGGAGAAATGTTTGAAGCAAATAACGCCTTTCTGGAAATGCTGGGTTATACCCGCGAGGAAATGTTTTCCCCAGGTTTGAACTGGCGCACCTTGACGCCCCCAGAATATAGCGAAATCAATTTCCAAGCAATTGCTGAACTCGCACAAACTGGTGAGTTTAATTCTGTGGAAAAAGAACTGTTTCGCAAAGACGGTTCGCGGGTTCCAGTTTTAGTTAGCGGTACTCGGATCGATGGCGAACCCGACGAACATGTTGCGTTTATTGTAGATTTAAGCGAGCGCAAATCTGCCTCAGCCGCACTGCAAGAAAGCGAAGCCAAGTTTAGACGGATTTTTGAATCGAATATTGTAGGCATTTACTTCGGCAATTTTAGCGGTAAAATAAGCGAAGCTAACGATGCTTTTCTAGAAATGTTCGGTTATACGCGAGCGGATTTGCAAGCGGGTATTCTCCGTTGGGATAGCATGACTCCACCGGAATATCAAGCACTCGATCGAGAAAAAATTAAAGAACTGCAAACGGCGGGGCTTTGCACTCCGTTTGAAAAAGAATACATTAGTAAAGATGGTCGCCGCATACCCATAATACTGGCGATCGCTCTGATGCCGGGAAGAGAAAAAGATGGCTTAAGCGTTTGCTTCGTTCTCGACATTTCCCAACAGAAACAGATACAAGCAGAATTACAAGAAAGCGAAACACGCTTAAAGATAGCCCTAGAGGCAACAAATACTGTATGTTGGGAACGGGATTTGACATGCTCCCGCTTAATATTCACAACTAAAGCAAACGATCCGGCAAAGCTGCAAGTCATCTCATATAGCGAAGCGCTTAGTTGGATACATCCCGATGAAAGGGAAAAAGTACATCAAGCCAACGAATCAGCTATTGCCAATAAAGGCGCTTTTGAGGTAGAACATCGGATTAGGGAAACCCCCGAGCGAGATTGGCGGTGGGTGTTAGCAAAGGGCAAAGTAATAGCAGATGAAACAGGCAAACCCACTCGTATAATCGGGGTGTCCGTAGACATCACAGAACGCAAAGAAGCCGAATTTTCGATTAAGAGAAGCGAAGAACGGCTGCAACTATTTGTAGAATCAGATTTAATTGGCATTTCTGCTGGCGATGAGCATGGCAACCTGACAGAAGCAAACGACGCTTATTTAAAGATTATTGGCTATACCCGCGAAGATTTCTGTGCAGGTAAAGTGCGGTGGTTCGAACTTACGCCGCCGGAGTATTTACCGTTAGATTTCGCTGCTATTGCCGAAGCTAGGGCTAAGGGGACATCCTCTTATTATGAAAAAGAGTATATCCGCAAAAATGGCACTCGCGTTCCCGTATTGATGGGGTGCGCGGCGTTTGGGGAGTCGGGGGAAGAATTGATGGCGTTTACTTTAGATATAAGCGATCGCAAACAAATTGAATCCCAACTGCGCCAACTCAACGAAACCCTCGAAGAACGAGTCAAACAGCGCACCGCCCAACTCGAAGCCACCAACAAAGAATTAGAATCCTTCTGCCTTTCTAAACGTGTTTAAACGTGTCGATTGCTTGAGTCACCCCAAGTACACCGCAAACTGATAGCAGTTTGTGTGGCTCTAGCCGAGCAAGGTACCGCAGTAATATATTTCGGGCAGAGTTTTCATCCCTGTCCATTTTTAAACTGCAACCAGGGCAACGGTAAGTTCTTTGATGCAGGGGCATATCTTGAGTGTGTCCGCAACGATGACAAGTTTTGCTGGTATCTCGTTCGCTAATTGTATGAAATTGTTTCCCAGCTAACTGGCACTTGTATTGCAGCATTTCCACAAACTGATACAAACCCCAATCATTGAATACTGCCCTATTTAACCATTTATTTTCTGACTTCATTGCCATCTGTCTTTGAGATAGGTCGCCAATTACTACAGCACTTTCAGCCAGTTTGTAGGCGATGCGAGCTAGTAGCTTTATGCAATGAGTCAAGTTGTTTGTTTCGCCGTTTTTGGGCGACTTTTTTGTAAATGTTACTCAGGTAACGATACCGGATTGAACCTTTCTGACATTTGGCACGTTTGGCACGAATCTTGTCTAACTGTTTATTGAACCAGGCATGGCCTTTAAATCCTCCTATTTGATAGTTTCTGCCAGTGGAGCTAACGCCGACTGCTAAGGTTTTTACCCCTAAATCCATTGCTACCGTCCCTTGTAACTCTTTGCCAGTCTTGCCTGCTGCTTCAAAGACAAAAGAACAATAATAGTTGCCTCGACTGTCTCGCGAAACCGCCACTTCTTTAAATTTATCTGGGGGTTTTTCTGTGAGGATAGCTTGGATATTGGGAAACTGTTTGTTTTTGCCTTTTCCTCCTGTGGGTAGAGTTATCTGATTGTTGTGAATTTTCAAGTAACTTGCCGGATAACAGAGAGTGAAAAAAGCGTGTCTGGGTCGAAATCTGGGAAAGCCTGGTGTTTCACCACTTTTGACTCGTCGGTAAAAAGCTTGCATTGCTTTGTCGATTCTGAAATAGACCTCTGCTAATAGCTTGCCATAAACTTGATTCAATTCTTTGTCATGTTCTTTGCTAGAGTGCAAGCTTTTTTTGGCTGCATAAAGTTGCCACTGTTCGCCGTTGCGTAACTTACCAATCCACCAGTTGTACAAGCCTCTACACTTAGCTTGCATAAACTCCAAGGAAAGTTGGTCAGTGCAGGTAATTTTCAGGCGAATCTTTTTGCTCAGCAGCATTTTTGATGATTCTATTATTAGCTTGAAAGTCTGGTATTTGAACCAGGTAAGTCTTTATTATAGAAACATATTAACACATTTAAATATGTTAATGACAACTATCTATCGGCTCCTACTCAGTTTCCCACGATTTGCGCGCCCCCTTGCGCCACATCACCGGATTTGTCGATTTACTGCGAAAACGCCTGGAAAAAACCGCATTAGACGACACCAGTCGCCATTACATCGAAGTCATCGTCGAAGCTACCAAACAAGCCGGTCAATTAATCGACGATTTGTTAGCATTTTCCCGCATGGGACGCGCCGAGATGCGCTACAGCACGATTGACATGAACTTATTATTACGGGAGGTACAGCACGACCTAGAATCAGAAACCAAAAACCGGCAAATTAACTGGCAAATCGAACCTTTACCGCAAGTAAAAGGCGATTCCTCGATGTTGCGGCTAGTTATCCGCAACCTGCTAGAAAACGCGCTCAAATACTCCCGAACTCGCCCTATAACAGAAATTACCGTCGGCAGCACCAGCAGCGATGCAGAAGTGGTATTCTTTGTGCGAGATAATGGCGTTGGCTTTGATATGCGCTACGTCCACAAGCTGTTTGGCGTTTTTCAACGCCTGCACAGCGACCCCATGTTTGAAGGCACCGGGGTAGGACTGGCAAACGTCCAGCGCATTATACACCGTCACGGCGGACGGGTTTGGGCAGAAGGCGAACTTGACAAAAGTGCAACCTTCTATTTTTCCTTGCCTTTAAACCCGGAAGCACAACCAGAAAAGGGACTGGGGATTGTGGACTAGGGAGCTTTTTTGGCTCTTGAGTCGGTACAAACGATTGATTTATCCCTCAGCCCCCACCCTTAAGGGTGGGGCTACACGAACGAGAGCCATCCTGCGCGGGCTGGGAAGAATCAAACCCGATGTCGGTACAAATGAATTGATTTATCCCTGGGCCGCCACCCTTAAGGGTGGGGCTACACAAACTAAGCCCGCCTACGCGGGCTAGGGATAATCAAACCGGATTTTGTCTTATTCGTTTCTACTTGACGATAGACTCTTTACTCCTAACTCCTAACTCTTAACTCCTAAATGTTCAGTCCTAACTCTTCCCTAAACGTCGATGGAACTCAAGCGCATCCTGCTGGTTGAAGATAGCTTAAACGATATCGAACTCATCCTGACCTCCCTAGCTGAAAATAACTTAGGCAATGAAGTTGTTGTGGTGCGAGATGGTGAAGAAGCATTGGATTACATATATCGACGCGGCGTATTTCGCCTGCGGCGAGAAGGTAACCCAGTCGTGGTCATGCTCGATCTTAAATTACCAAAAGTCGATGGATTTGAAGTTTTGGGAAGACTCAAATCTGACCCAAATTTAAGAGTGATTCCAGTTGTGGTGCTAACCTCTTCTCGCGAAGAACGAGACTTAGCCCGCTGCTATGAATTAGGTACGAATGCTTATGTAGTCAAGCCGATCGATTTCCACGAATTTGTCGATGTAATCAAAAATTTAGGGTTATTTTGGGCAATAATAAACGAACCTCCTCCTGGTTCCATGCCTTCTCCACGCAATAACCAGTCAGTTTAAGGAATACGGTGATGTCTCAACTACGGTTTCTCTTATTAGAAGATAGTCCCCTCGATGCAGAACTAATCCGCGCCACTTTAACTGAACGCGGGATTGACTGCGAGTTAATACAAGTGAAAACCCGCCTCGAATTTGTTTCATCCCTAGAACAAGGCGGGTTTGACTTAATTTTGGCAGATTATGCCTTACCCGGATTTGATGGCATCACCGCCTTGGGAATCGCCCAAAATATTTGTCCGCATATCCCGTTTATTTTTGTTACCGCCACTTTGGGGGAAGAAGTAGCAATTGAAACGCTTAAACAAGGAGCCACTGACTATGTTTTGAAGCAGCGCTTGGCGCGGTTAGTGCCTTCAGTATTGCGAGCATTGCGCGAAGCCGAAGAACGCCGCGCCCGCGAACGGGCAGAAGCCGAACTGCACCGTCGCGAGCAAGAGTTTAGAGCCTTAGCGGAAAACTCCCCCGATCTGATTGCGAGATTTGATACAAAGTTGCGGCATTTATACGTGAATCCCGCAATAGAACGGGCGATAAAGATGGCAAATGAAGCGATCGCAGGCAAAACACCTGCCGAATTGGGGTTTCCCGAAGAAATTTACGTTCCCTTGTTGGCAAGATTGGGGGATGCGATCGCCACTAAAGAAGAAAGCTTTTTTGAATTTGAGTATCCTTCACCCGATGGAATTCGTTACTTTGACGTGCGGATCGTACCAGAGTTTGCCACCGATGGATCGGTGCAATCTTTGCTTAGCATAAGTCGGGATATTACGCAATATAAACTTTCCCAGCAAGCACTAGAAGCAAGCGAAGCGCAACTGCGACAACAAACAGAAAAACTAGAACAGGCGAACCGGATCAAAGATGATTTTTTGGCAATGTTGTCCCACGAATTGCGTAGTCCGCTTAATGCTATCCTGGGTTGGGCAAAACTATTGCGAACCCGTAAATTCGACCAAAACACCGTAACGAAGGCGATAGAAACAATCGAACGCAACGCCAAGTTACAAACGCAGTTAATTGAAGATTTATTAGATATTTCCCGGATTATTCGCGGTAAATTAACCTTACAACCTCAACCCACCAGCTTGGTTACGGCAATTGCCGCATCTATTGATACTTTACGTCTAGCAGCAGAAGCAAAATCCATCGATTTGCAATTTTTAATTAACGGGGAAAAGAAACTAGGAACTGGCGATTGGGGATTGAGCAAACTTCCCAATACCAAATTTATAGTCAATGGAGATGCCAGTCGCTTACAGCAAATCGTTTGGAATCTTCTATATAACGCCATCAAATTCACCCCAGCAGGCGGAAAAGTAGAAATAGAACTGTCAACAGTAAGCGTTAATCAAACTAAACAATTACCAATTACCAATTACGCCCAAATTACAATCAAAGACACAGGGAAAGGCATTTCTGGTGACTTTCTACCTTATGTATTTGAAACCTTTCGTCAAGCAGATGCATCGATTACCAGGCAATATGGCGGGTTAGGATTGGGATTAGCCATTGTGCGACACCTAGTAGAACTCCACGGTGGAACTGTTAGCGTCGAAAGTCCAGGGGAAGGACAAGGCGCAACTTTCACCGTACAACTTCCCCTGTTGGAGAGGAAAGAGGATAAGCGGGAAAAAGGAGACAAGGAAGACAAGGAAGACAAGGAAGAATTTCCCTTAGCGGGGAAACGAGTTTTAGTCGTCGATGACGAACCCGACACCCAGGAATTTCTAGTTTTTACCTTAGAACAATATGGGGCAACAACTTGTGCCGTTGCTTCAGTTGCTTCTGCACTTGAAGTTCTCCCATCATTTCAACCAGATCTACTCCTCAGCGATATCGGGATGCCAAATGAAGATGGCTACAACCTTATCCGTAAAGTCCGCAATCTTGCAGATAAAATCGCAACGCTTCCAGCTGTTGCCTTAACCGCCTACGCGCGCAGCGAAGACCGCATTCGCGCCTTAGAAGCTGGCTTTCAAACCCACGTAGCCAAACCAATAGAACCAGAAGAGTTGGTCACAGTTGTTGCTAATTTGTTGCGGAGTAATGTTAGTAACTCAAGTTGCTAGTTATCTCGAATGTGGGGCTAATGGCTAATGGCTAATGGCAAGGAAAATAGTATATTACTGAAGCTCATAATAACTTAGTGTTCTTCAATTAGCAGTTAGCAATTAGCAACTTACGTTAGTAGTTAATTTTGGGCGCAAGCAAGCGTATTTAATTATATTTTTTCACCTCTATCGAAATATATTTTAATTAGCCAGCGGCACAAGAAACCCGGTTTTTTGAAAAAACCGGGTTTCTTTCTTTTACCAAATCAACAAAAACAGGACTTACGCAAACACCAAAGTTTCTCTGAAAAATCGTTGATTTGGTTGGGAGAGAGCGAAAAAGAAACTTTGGTGATGCCCTCGTTTCTCGCCTCGTCGTGCGTAAGTCCTGAAAAAAAAACCCTCTCAACGAGGAGAGGATAGTAGAGGAGAACTGGACAACGGAAAAAAACAGAATTGTTATCAAATTTGGGGTTAATTAATGCCAATCGCGATTGTTAACCCTTTCACCAAATACTTGCGTGAACATCATTCCAAATTTCCAAATCCAACTCGGATAGATAAGTCATAGCACTCTCAATTTCGGGATTAGTTCCCTGTAAATCTAAGTCAAACCAACCATCTCCATTGGCATTCGCTCCCAAAACAGCCGCAGTGATGTTCACCGTCAGGTTATAGTTAGATACCAGGCGAGAAATTACAGGTTCCTGGTGATAGTGTTTCGGAATTCTGATCCTGATTCGTTTTTGGATAATTTGAATGCCAGCAGCCATAGTATTTTCTCCTTTGATTTGATGTTTTATAACTGATTGCAGCCGTATGAGGTAGGGCTTGGTTTGTCTAGCGGCAGCCTTAAGGCTGCCGCTAGACAAACCAAGCCTAAAGCCTGTACTTCACTCAGAGAGCAATCCGCTGTAAAAGCAGAAGTTTTAACAACATACTCGGCAGCTTTTGGTAGCGATCCCTCCCAAATCTACGGCTACAATGGCGAGTTTGTCTGCTCTCTATTTCCCAGAAATCTCGGATCTCCCAACTTGGTTCAACTTGGTTAAAAGATTCTTCTCCCCAAGGTTCACCTGCTGTTAACTCTCGTTCAATTCGCTCAAAAAACATCCCCACCTCTCACCCATCTTCAATCGGGTTCGGCGAAAATTGTTGCTCGTAAAACCGCGTCGTTAATAACAGCGATCGCTTATCAAAAAAAGAAGTAGCAGGTAGAAAAAGGAGCCAACCACCTGCTACTGGCAAGCGGATGTCCAGCTCAACTTATGTCAAAACTTTAACACGTTGTGTAGTTTTTGCGCCCATTGCTAAAGCTGTATTTACCTTTTCGCTCAGGCGTTCGTAGGGACGGCGCAAACTTTGCGTTTCCACTTCCCAAATGTAGCCGTGAATCGCGACTTCCTGGGGAATTAATGCAGAGTTCCGCAGCAATTCTACTTGTTTTAAGCAAATGTCGTCCACATCAGTAAATGTCTTAATCCAGGTAGAAAAAACACCTTTGGGTAACTTCAATTCTGGCAAAGCGGGGTCAATTTCAACCGCATCAACATCAATACCTCTATCTTGCAAAACCTGGCTGAGAAAATCTCCCGAAGCCGTCATCATGCCGCACTCGGTATGGTTGAGTACGATGATTTCTTTTGTGCCAAAAAACTGCGTTTTCAGCATCGCAGACCTAATCGCATCATCTGTTACTAATCCCCCAGCATTGCGGAAAATATGAGCATCCCCTTCCCCAATTCCCAATGCTTTCTCTACGGGTAATCTTTCATCCATGCAAGCTAAAACCCACAACTTCTTGTTGTTAGGAATGCCTAACTGTCGCCGCAACGCCCAATTGCGTTTTTCGTCTAATTTTTCGTCGATTTGTTGGTACAACATCACGTTATGTCTCCTAATTCTAATTAATCCGCTGTTCTCTTACCCCAGAGCAAATTCCCCGGCTGCTCGTGTCGCCTACCCCACAAGAAAAAATACCTCTTGTGGGATGGGCATTCTGCCCGTCTATCAGTGTCTATCGGCTTAATCTACTTTACATCGGTAGGAATAACGTACTTAATGTGAATAATTTAGGATTTTGGCACATCCGAATGGGAGCATGTCAGGTTTGTAAATTTACGCCGACACCCTAAAGGGTGCGGCTATACAAACGAAGCCCGCCTTCGCGGGCTAAAGCTTTTAAAGCCTGCTCTGGCAGGCTTTGTTTGTGTAGCGACACCATGGGCGGGTGTCGGCTACAAAGTTGACATGCTCCCCATCCGAATCGATAAAGCAAGACTTTTAATAAAAAGTTTTGTTTTCCGCTCGAATTACCGTACATAACCGAAATAGCGGTTTTGATCTTGCAGGATAAAGCCGGGTATGTCATACTTCATTTATTAAATACGGTATTCCGACCTAAATACCGTAGATATGAGTTTTACTCGAACTCAGAGCGCTGGGAGCGACCTGAGTTAAGGTGGCATGGAGGAATTGCAGATGTTAGCAGTGACAACGGATTCACAGGAAGCGATCGCAGCAATAAATCGCTGGATTGACCAATCGCTTTCCTATGGTAAAGATGCAGAAACAGCAATATTAGAAGCAATAGCGGCAGATCCGACTTGTGCTATTGCTCACGCTTATGCGGCGGCATATTATCTTTTATTAGAAAATGCGATTGGTTGGAAGGAAGCGACTATCCACGTGAAATTGGCACAACAGTACTCGAAAAAGATAGCTAAGCGAGAAAAGATGTATGTAGATGCGATCGCAGCTTGGTGGAGTAAGAGAATTGACTTAGCGATCGCAAATTTTTAAATTCATAGGTTTATATTGAATAGGTAATTGGTAATGGCTAATATCATGTCCTAGACAATCGGTTGCATCAGGGAGGGGCGGGTTTATTAATTTGTTGCGCTGCTAGCAAATATTTATCGTAAAACCCACCCCTACTACCAATTAACCATTACCCTCGTGACCCAGGCGGTCGCCTGGGAACGCCATTACCTACAATTTATCCAACCACTCATCCTCGGCTTCTTTAAACAATGAGGTGCTGAGATAGCGTTCGCCAAAACTAGGTTGTATCATCACGATCAAGCGACCTGCATTTTCCGGTCGTTTGGCGACACCAATCGCAGCATAAAGTGCAGCACCCGCAGAAATACCAGATAGCAATCCTTCTTCTTTGGCTAAACGACGACTGTAAGCGATCGCATTCTCATCGCTCACCGCAATCACTTCATCAATCAATTCCTTTCGGTAAACTGCTGGGACAAATCCAGCACCAATCCCTTGAATTTTATGAGAACCTGGAGCGCCACCCGATAGCACCGGACTGTTGGCGGGTTCTACTGCGATCGCCTTAAATTCCGGTTTGCGCTGCTTGATCGCTTCCGCTACTCCTGTAATTGTCCCCCCCGTTCCCACTCCGGCAATTAAAATATCTACCTCGCCGTTGGTATCTTCCCAAATTTCAAGCGCGGTCGTTTCCCGATGCACTTTTGGGTTAGCAGGGTTGCGGAATTGCTGCAACATATAAGCATTGGGTGTCGCGGCGACAATTTCTTCCGCACGTGCGATCGCTCGTTTCATCCCTTCCGATCCAGGCGTTAGTTCCAGTTCGGCACCATAAGCTTTGAGCATGGCGCGTCGTTCCTTGCTCATCGTATCCGGCATTGTCAGAATCAGGCGGTATCCTTTCGCAGCAGCTACCATCGCTAAAGCAATCCCCGTGTTACCAGAAGTTGGTTCCACCAAAACCGTTTTTCCCGGTTCGATTAAACCCTCTGCTTCTGCTGCTTCCACCATGCTCACCCCAATCCGGTCTTTTACCGAAGCAGCTGGGTTCATCCCTTCCAGCTTGACTACAATTTGAGCCAATGCTCCCTCTGATTGGGGAATTTTCTTTAACCTCACTAGAGGCGTGCGTCCCACTAACTCTGTGATACTGTCAGCTATCGGCATAAGTTTCTCAACCGGATATTATCTGTTGATTTTTAAACTACTGTATCTTGATCGGATTTTTGTAATTTTTTAATAAAGTTCACAGATTTTCCCCGTTCATTTGTTGCAATACAATAAAATGGCAAATTTGTCAATAAAACTGGCGCGATCGCTCTAGGATCAAATTGGGTGACGGACGGGAATCTGAATGAAAAATTCCGTTCCTTGTCCCGGTGCTGACTCACACCACAACAAACCCTGATGTTTATCCACCACAATTTGATAGCTGATAGATAGTCCCAATCCGGTGCCTTTTCCTACAGGCTTTGTGGTAAAAAAAGCGTCAAATAACTTATTTTTTACCTGCTCTGTCATCCCATTACCGTTGTCAGCAATTCCCCCGGTTATATGTGATGATTTTGCATATTCTGTGCGGATTGTAATCAGATATATTTTTTCTTCTGTATTCTGATATTTCCGCCACTCCCAGTCGCTTTCAATTGCATCAATTCCCTTGACGATGATATTCATAAATACCTGGTTGAGCAGTCCGTGATTGTACTCAAATAAGGGCAATTGTTCCTATGTTCAGGTCTTCGCGGATAAATTCAAAATCAATCGATTCCCTATATTTAAAAACTTCTGGATCGCGATTGGGATGGTATTTTTCCTATAGATCTACTAACTCCAACAAATCCCCAGCGTATTGATTGGCGTATTGCAGATTCCCGTGTATAAAATTAACCTGGTTGTTGATTTCGTGAGCGATACCAGCTACTAATAAACCTAAGCTGGACATACACAAAGTATCACTCCAGCCTGGATGTAACGGCGATATCTTAGTAAAAATATCATGGCTGAATTTAACGACTTGCGTACCTTAGTCATTTTCTTAGCTAACCTTCTTCTTTCTGTCTGTAAAGAGCGAAGCTTTACCGCTTTATCCTATCCATGCTGCATTTCGCTTTTGCCCTGTGCAAGCAACCTAAATCCGCAATTCTTTCACCCTTAAACTAGCACTTACAATATAATCTCCGGCAACTTGGTAGGAATATCGTATTTTTTATTGCACCATAGTCTGGCACAGCTAGGCTAAAAAAGCAATTTTTTTCTATAGACATAACAAAATCGGTCGTAGATTTGCGCTCGCCAGACACCCGATTGCTTCTATTTAACTTAGTTTTAACCTAAAATTAATCCACGGTTAATCTGTCAAGTTGTTGGGACACCGCCATCTGAGGATGACTAATAGCGAATCTGCTTTTTTCACCCTCACCCTTAAGGGTGGGACTATACAAACGAGAGCCATCCTACGCGGGCTATCTCTCGTTCCCAGGTTCTACCTGGAAACGCCAGTCATAGAGGCTGCCGCCTCAATTAACTAACCCGAACCTTTAAAGGGATTAACATAAAGTGCATCCTGACATTCTGTCCCCACTTCAAACTGACAATCCGAAAGGGGATAAGCAACGCACAACAGTACATAGCCCATTGCAATTTGTTCTTCTTTAAGACAAATTGCTGAGGTTTGGTCTACTTTCCCCCGAATTAATTTAGCGGCACAAGTAATACAAGCACCGTAGCGACAGCCTACAGGTAAGCGCAGTCCGGCTTTTTCCACTGCATCCAAAATGTATCTATCTTCGGGTACTTCTATTGTGAATTGGGAGCGATTGATTAATTCAATGCGATGGGTTTTTATCATATTTAAACAAAGTTGCTAGTTATAACTATCATGGGTTTAAAAATTGCTAATCGCCAGCTTGCTAATTGATCATGGGAATATTTTCCGGAGCTACCATTAGCCATTAGCTATTAGCCATTAGCTATTAGCAACCCTAAAAAGGTAACTAGCAACTTACGTTATTTATTAAACCCAAATATCCGAAGTACAATCGCCTCCTGGATAGCGCATTTCGTGAGCGCGAGACGGCCCATTGGGTTCATCACCAAAATCAACGTAAAAGTCTGGATTTATAGAAAGTCCGCCCTGGTTGCGATCGCAGTCAATTTGCAACAGATAAGAACCCTTTTTCGCCAAGTCTGGATAAAACTGATTATCCCAAGTACTAAACAGCGAATTAGTCACATACAGTCGCTTGCCATCCAAACTCAACTGCAACATTTGCGGCCCGCCAACCAATTTTTTACCTTTGACTTCACCGCTTTTATCTAACAGTCCCCCACACCAAACTTGCCCGGTCAATTTAGGATTAACAGGGTCGCTAATATCGTATTGGCGAATATCGCCGTGCAGCCAATTAGAAAAATAAAGATAGCGGTCATCCAAAGAAATCAACAAATCCGTAATCAGTGAAGGCACGGGATTTGACCAACCCGACAATTCAACTGAAGGCACATCAACTGCCTTAGTAACTTGCCAATGTCCGTTATTTTTGTGCCAGTGCCAAATATTGCTGCTCAGTGCCGCTCCCACATATCCATGCGTGCTGTCTGGATTGTGGTGAAAGCGAACTTCTAAAGGAATTAAGCCTTCTTCACCCAAGTCAATACTTTGAATAATATCGTGTTTCTGCCAATCCCAAAAATAAAGTTGGCGACCGTAATTTCCAGCCGCAACATCCTTGAGGTCAAAGCCAGGATAAAAGGTTTTAGGTGCGCCCCATTCGCTGCTGACCATGATGTTGTGACGCGGCTGATACCAGAAGTCATAATTAAACTTCATGGGATCGTTAAAGTTTTCCCAACGACCGATAATATCGAAGTTTTCATCTAATAGCAAAAACCCACCGGGACTGTTACCTTCCCCGTCTCCCAACATCGATATCATCACTTGACTGTTCGCCAGACAGTGAACGGTGTGGGGAGCGGTGAGATTGGTTTTGGCTTTAATTTCTTCTGGTTCGATTACTTTATGAATTTTAGGTGCTTTTGCTTCAGCCGTATCCACAATATAGATGCGGCTCGAACGAATTGCTGGAATGACTAAAAAACGACGATATTTGGTTGAATCTCCGTGACAAGAGCTGCAAGCATTCCAACCAAAATGGTGCAATTCGTCGCCAATATAGGGCATCGGTAGACGATGAATTACTTGCGAGTAGGTAGGAGATTCTGGAGCGACATCAACAGTTGCTAAATAGTCAGGTGCTTCAATTCCCGTCCCGGTATAAAGGGCAATAGTATACAGCAGTTTCTCTCTATCTGCTTTCATTGCTGCTTCCGGGGAAGCATAACCAGGGCCACAACATGCATGTGCCATAGTTTCACCTCATGGCTATCCCGCCTACTTTTCCTTATTATACGCTATCTCTACCGATTTACCGTCTTTTGGCATCCAAGACTTCAGGCGAAGCAAAAGCCCCTTTTTTCAGGTGAGGTCTAATTAAAGCATCCTCACTTTTTCACTCACTGTGTTAGGGATATGAAATTGAAGTTTAGTTCGTTCTTTTCTGATTGCTAAGGTAGTCTGGTTTTCTTTGAACGAAGGAAATAACCCAAATACAAGCTTAGTCAGTTGCTGCTTCAGGGTAGGGTGTTTCAGAGTATCCACTATACTGAAGTAGTATTGGCGTTCAATTTCATATCCCAGTGGTGTCAGCATCTCTATTATTTCAGCTCCTGTATATTCACGCCAGTGTCCGTTAACAATCAGAAGATCGTTAGGATCTAACTGCTTGAAATAGTCATCGATTGGTTGGAGCATTGAGTGGCCCAAAAGAAATTTTAATCGATTGCGATAATATGCTAAGTTAGGTAAGGAAAGGTAAAAAAGAGAGTTAGGAGTTCCGATTCGATTAATTTCTTTGAGCAAGGGGAGAGGATTAAAATTGAGATGTTCAAGTACCTCACACATAATTATTACATCAAAACGTTCATCCTTAAATGGTAATAGGTAGTCCTGAAGTCTCACCTCAGCCATTTCAATTCCGTAACGACCAAATCGTTCTTTTTGCTCGGACATCGACATATATTCAGGAATATCCGCTGCACAAACGCGAAAGCCAAGCTTAGAGAGACATATACTGACAATTCCGAAGAAGGCACCAATTTCTAAAACTGTCTCTACCCGATGATGTTCGGCAAATTGAACAATATCTTTAATCGTCCGAACATATTCGTGCCGATGTGCTACAAGATATTCGGATATTTCCGAAGAATTCTTCTTAATCCCAAAAGGATCGAGTTCAAAAAATTTAAATTCTTCTTCCAGAATAGAATTAACAAGCAAATCAATATCATTCATCGCCAAACCTCAATTGGTTATCAAAACAGAAAGTAATGTTTACATAGCGAAATTTACCCCAATGAAGAATATTTGGGGGATTTCACAGGTCTGTTTTTTTGCATAAGCTTGGTTATAAATATACACCATTTCCACGCTCGCTGGGAGAAAAACGATGGCTACAAACCAGCCAGATATTGATATTGCTCCGTTGATCGAACATGCGCTGCTCATCCCCACCGCCACCCCAGAGCAAGTGCAGCAGTGGTGCGAAGAAGCAGAGAGGTATAAATTCGCGACCGTGTGCTTGTATCCCGTCCACGTGCGCCAAGCCGTTGAGTTACTCCACAACAAGAAACCCAAAGTTTGTACGGTAATTGGTTTTCCTTCGGGTGCAACAACAAGCACCGTAAAGCTCTACGAAGCGCAAGAAGCCGTGGAAAATGGAGCAGAGGAACTGGATGTGGTGATTAACCTGGGTTGGTTGAAAACCGGGAAAACCAAGGAACTGCACCGGGAAATCGCCGAAATTTGCGCGGAAACTGGGAAAATTGTGAAAGCGATATTAGAAACCGCTCTATTGACAGAGGCAGAAAAACGACTGGCGGCGGAAATATGTATGGATGCAGGGGTAGCGTTTTTGAAGACTAGCACCGGCTGGTCAACAGGCGCCACCGTGGCAGATGTAAAACTCCTGCGGGAATTGACCAGAGGCAATATCGGCATCAAGGCATCCGGGGGAATTCGCAGCTTAGAGCAAGCGCTGGATTTAGTTATGGCGGGTGCAACTCGACTAGGAACCTCAACTGGCCCAGATTTAATCCGTCAACGCGATAATCTGGATAAGGAGGTAATCGGTAATCGGTAATCGGTAATCGGAAAAATACTTGCCAATTACCAATTACCAATTACCAATTACCAATCGCCCAATCTCATGAGTCGCACGTACAAAGCAACCGGAATTAATCTAAAGAGTATGCCCCTGGGCGAGTATGACCGCCTGCTGACGATTTTGACGCGGGAATTTGGTTTAATTCGGGTGGTGGCTCCAGGAGCGCGCAAGCACCTGTCCAAGTTGGGTGGACGGAGTGGGCTGTTTGTGGTAAACGAGTATCTGGTAGCCAAGGGGCGATCGCTCGATAAAATTACTCAAGCAGAAACATTAGAATCCTACCCAGCACTTAGTACCGACCTGCTGAAACTCTCAGCGGGTCAGTACCTAGCCGAAGTCGTCATCTACCACGCCTTGAGCGATCACCCCCAAGAGGAAATATTTTACTTGCTCAGCGAACATCTAAAACGGTTAGAGCAGTTGCCCAAAACAAATGGCGACCATCGCCCATACTTAGTTTTGGCTCACCTAGCTCAAGCAGTTTTCCACCTGCTAGCCAATGCCGGAATTGCCCCCCAAGTAAAGGCTTGTTGCATCACCAAGTCCCCCCTAGAGCCAGACTTGAGGCAGCCAAACTGGAGCGTCAGATTTTGCCCCTCATCGGGTGGAACGATAAAAAAAGAGGGGGAAGCTTCCTCTCCCGTCTCCCAACTCCAACTAAACGCCACCGAGTTGACATTGCTTCAGCAGCTAGCTTCCCGCTCCCTGCCTCAGTTACAACCAAATTTAGGCCAGCAGGAATCTTCCTACACCAGCTGGCTTTCCGTAGAGCGGATTTTGCGTCACTATACTCAATATCACTTTGGGCGGATAATTCGCTCTGCCGCTTTGATAGATAACTATTTTGACTCCCTGCCGACTTCCCTGCCTCATGCTGCAACAGTCTGATCCCGATTTAAAAACAAATGTTTGCTCCCCAAGCCACAAAAGCAACTCCCATCCAGCAAGAGTAGCTTCTGGTGCCACACCGACAAACCATCACACCAAGGTTGACCAAGCTTGGCGTTCTCGCGCTGACTCAAAACCAAGCAACCCCCCTCCCAGTGAGGCATCCCAGGCTATCAGGAGCAATTTTGAGCCAGCTTCCGTCTCCCCACCCTCACCGGAGGCAGTGTCAAAAGAAATACAAAGGGAAGATACACTAGACACCAGCTTATCCCCAGAAACTACCAACGGCGCTGCGACACCCCCGAAAATTCCGGTTAGCGCTCAAAACGAAGCCGCGCCAGAACAGGGATTTTTGCCGGTGCTGAGAAATCGTAACTTTTTAGCGCTCTGGAGCGGTCAGGTATTTTCCCAACTAGCAGATAAAGTATACCTGGTGCTGATGATCGCGCTGATAGAAAGCCACTTTCATAGCGGCGATCGCACGATCAGTGCTTGGGTATCGGCAATTATGATCGCTTTTACCATCCCAGCGGTACTGTTTGGTTCCCTCGCCGGTGTATTTGTAGACCGTTGGTCGAAACGCGCCGTCCTGGTGGCGACCAATCTTTTACGCGGTGGCTTAGTAGTCGGGGTTCCCCTGCTGCTGTGGCTGTCACAAGGATGGGGAAGCATCTCCGGACTGCCAGCAGGCTTCTACCTGCTACTATTGGTGACGTTTTTGGTTTCCACCCTGACCCAGTTTTTTGCCCCCGCAGAACAAGCCGCAATTCCGCTAATTGTAGAACGGCGACACTTGCTCTCGGCAAACTCGCTCTACACCACCACGATGATGGCATCGGTGATTGTAGGATTTGCCGTAGGTCAGCCAGTTTTAGACCTGGCGGATAGTTTGATGGCTTCCGTGGGTCTGGCAAATGGGAAAGAATTAATTGTAGGCGGGAGTTATGCTGGCGCCGGTCTATTACTTCTACTACTCAAAACCAACGAAAAAACTAAAAGCGATCGCGAAGCACCTCATATCCTAGAAGACCTACGGGACGGACTGCGTTACCTTAAACACACTCGCCGCGTCCGTACTGCATTAATCCAATTAGTGATTTTATTTTCCATATTTGCCGCCTTATCCGTTCTGGCGGTTCGCCTCGCCGAAGTGATTCCGGGACTTAAACCTTCCCAATTTGGCTTTTTAATGGCAGCAGGGGGCATCGGTATGGGCGTTTCTGCCGCAATTTTAGGTCACTTCGGTCAGGGAGTTTCCCATATATGGCTGAGTTTAGTTGGCTCTAGCGGCGTCGCAGCCGCGCTGATCGGTCTGGCCTTACTGCCGCACCAACTGTGGATCGTACTGCTGTTGGTGATGCTTCTGGGAGGCTGTGGCGCCCTCGTTGCCGTGCCGATGCAGACAACCATCCAAAAAGAAACCCCGCCGGAAATGCGCGGTAAAGTATTTGGGCTGCAAAACAACGGAATAAACATCGCCCTCACCTTACCATTGGCTTTAGCAGGCGTCGCCGAGACATTGTTTGGGTTAAAAGCAGTTTTTCTAGGTTTAGCGGCGGCAGCGATCGCAGGAGGACTCCTAACCTGGTATATTTGCCGTACAAGCTCGAACGTCAGCAAAAGCTGATAAATATGGCTAATGGCTAATGGCTAATGGCTAATAGCTAATGATATTACTTGTCAAAAGTCAACCGCGACAACTGACAATAAACAATTAGCAATTAGCAATTAGCAATTAGCAATAAGCCATTACCAATTACCCATTACCAATTACCCATCACCAAGACTTGAATGCATATCGCTTGGCTTGGAAAAAAATCACCCTTTTGCGGCAACGTTACCTACAGTCGGGAAATAACCAACGCTCTGCTAGACAGAGGACATAAGGTTAGTTTCCTCCACTTTGCTACTGACGAATCCGAACCGGAAAATTGGCCTGACTGTCAAGAAGTTTCCCTACCCTTCTTGTATAAATCTCAGGTTTATACAATTCCTACGCCAAAATCGGGCAAAGTCTTGATGGACTCTTTGCGAGACTTAAAGCCAGATTTGGTACATGCTTCGTTAACGCTTTCGCCTTTAGATTTCCTCCTCCCAGAAATCTGCCAAGAGTTAAATTTACCTTTAGTAGCAACGTTCCACACTCCCTACGCCCGCAAGGGAGCCAAACTCAAATCGGGAACGCAACTGCTAGCCTATCAGCTCTACGCGCCCTTTTTAGCTAACTACGATCGCGTCATCGTCTTTAGCGAAATACAGCGAGAACTGTTGGCGAAAATGAGCGTACCGCCAGCGCAGGTAGCGGTAATTCCCAACGGAGTAGACGAACAAAAATATTCCCCCGGACCTTCTCAATTCAAGTCAGAATTGCCAGCAGAACGCATTTTTGTCTACCAAGGGCGCATAGCCGTAGAAAAAAATGTAGAAGCTTTGCTCAAAGCTTGGCAAAAGGCAAAAATGGGGCCAGAGTGTAAATTAGTCATCGTCGGCGATGGGCCGACTCGCTCCTCATTAGAGCCATTTTACGACTCGGAATACGGCATCTTCTGGCTGGGATTTGTCGCCGACGAGCAGCGACGGCTCGAAATTCTACGGGGATCTGATGTATTTATTTTGCCTTCTTTAGTTGAAGGACTTTCCTTATCTCTGTTAGAAGCAATGGCTTGCGGTCTGGCTTGCATCGCCACAGATGTGGGAGCAGATGGCGAAGTTTTGCAAGGGCAAGCCGGTATAATTGTCAATCCCCAGCGGGTGGTAACTGAGTTGCAAACGCTGCTACCTTTAATGCGAGAGCATACAGAATTTACAGCCCGCTTGGGACAAAAGGCGCGTCAGCGGATTTTAGAGCGTTACACCCTCAGCCGCAATATCGCTCAGTTGGAAAAACTTTATATCCAGGTATTGCAGCAGCCTCGCCTTCAACTCAGTCGTCGCGTCTGATTTAACGGGTGAAGCTAAGGACCCGATGGCGCTTGGTGTTGCTCCATTCTAGGTCTTCTAGTTCCCGGAGCGCTTTGGCGATCGGCATTTGGGCGTCTGCTACCAAAAACGAAGTTGAGAGCCTCCGCGCTTCAGCCGGAGGATGAAAACGAGGAACAGGGCAATAGCGCCCGCTGTATGAGTTCGGACAAAAACCCTGTTATCCTACACAGCCTTGCAGGATAGTGCTATAGTCGCATGGCAGAACTATCAATCACTTTGAAGCTTCCTTTTTACCGCCTTAATCGAGTCAAGGCTGACGAGTTTGATCGTCTAACCATCCTCAACACTCAAGTTGCCAACGACCTGCTTAAGGTGGGAAAGTCTGAACGCAAAAAGTTAACGAGTGCTGCCTTTAAGCACATTGAGATTGGCTCAATGTGGATTAATCAAACCATCCGAAACACCAATGCTAAGACCAAGGTGAAACACTTCAAACCTATGTGGTTAGAAGTGAACAACCAGGGGTATGAAGTGTTGAAATCGGGTGAAAAGTACACTGTCTCTTTTAGCCTATATCGGGGCAGAAAAGGACGTATCCCTCTTGAAGTTCATGCAGCGTCGCATACTGAAGTCTTGGACAAGTTGATTGCTCGTGTTGCCAAGCTTGGCACACTCAAGCTCTGCAAGTCCAAAAAGGGGATTTGGTATGCACTGATATCTGTATCGATGGAAGTTCCCGATGCACAATCAGTAGAACGTTGGATTGGAGTAGATAGAGGACAAAACAATATTGCTGTTGCCGCACTTCCCGGTGGGTTTGGCAAGTTTTGGAAAGGTGGACGGGTAAAGGGGTTGAGACGACAGTTTCAACGTACCCGCAAGAAACTCCAACAAGCCAAACAACTGAAGGAGGTGAAGCGACTAGAGCAACGTGAAAGACGAATCATGACCCATATCAATCACGTCATCTCTAAAGAACTGGTGCAGCTTGCCAAAGACTTTGGGATGGGACTGCGGTTTGAAGACTTGAGCGGAATTCGAAAAACATCGAAACAACGCAAGAAAACGAAGTCTGATGCCGCGCTTGATCGTGATAGTTGGGCGTTCTATCAGCTGGAAGTCTTGACTCGATACAAAGCCATTCGTGCGGGTGTTCCCGTGCAATCTGTTCCGGCTCCCTATACCAGCAAGTCAGACCATCGAAACGGTGTTCTAGGGAAGCGGAATGGGGACTGGTTTAAAGGCTTTGATGGGTATCGATGCAATGCTGATTGGAATGCCAGCCAGAATATCGGTCAATGGGTCGGTTTTTCATGCCCCTTGGATCTTCAGAAGGCTGTAGCTGCAATGGCTATGGCTGATGCAAGGGGTGGGGTCGATGACAGTCCCCTTTCCTAGTGAAGCGTCTATGCGGACGGCTTCAGCCTCCGCATAGACAACCGCTAGAATCCCCCGTCATTCATGCGGGGGAGTGTCAAAAAGACTTGCCAGCAAGCTTCGCCAATTTTTTTATCCCCAAAAACCCCGATAACTTCCCGTTCCCAGGGGAAATTTTGCCAACGATCCCCTACTTCTGGCACAAAACCATCCTCGTCAGCATATCTCTGAAGTTTAGCGCTGACGGCTCCCAGGATTGAAATATGAAAGGCCATCGATACCACTCCTCACGAGCAAGGCCAAGTCCCAATCCAAGCACTCAACCCCAGATGTCTGCTCATGCTGAAGCGATTTAGGGTGAACCAAAAACCCGGTTTCTGCGTCAATCTCGCGACTCTACAGCCAGGATTTTGCGTAGAAACCGGGTTTCTAGGAAAAATCGTCGATTTGTAACCAGAGATCCCAGCAACAAACCCGGTTTCTGGGTTCCTGCGTATCACCTTTGTTTTTTTGCCTAAGTCCTGGTTGTGCTTTTCCTTTTATTTACGTCAAAAGTGTTTTGAATTCTGTATCGTCGTTACCTATTTGACCCTTTTGTCAGGGTTCGACGATATGGCAAAATTATCTGCGAGCGCAAATATTTCAGACTGGTGGAAATTAATCGAGCTACAATTCCTAATGTGCTTCGCCATACATCATCCCACAGTTGATGGGTAGCGAACTCAACAACTAAGAGGTGTTACCGGGTTCCGTATCCGTAAAACTTCAAATTGGTGTGAGGTAAAAAAAATGACCAGATATACTCAGAGCGCTTGGTTGGTCAGTCCAGCCCTCTTGGGTGCAGCGCTTTTGGTTAGTACGGGGGCAGTGGCAGCAGAAGAACTGTCGCAAAATATACCCCAAACATGGGAAACCCAACTAGCCCAAGTCTCAGACCTACCTTTATCCGCTCCAGCCAACGGCAGTTTTGAGCAAAGCGACTCAATGGGGCAAGTAACTTCCGTCTCTCAGCTGACCGACGTAGACCCGACCCACTGGGCGTTTCAAGCACTGCAATCGCTAGTAGAGCGTTATGGGTGTATAGAAGGATACCCAGACCGCACTTACAGAGGCAACCGGGCGCTGACACGCTACGAATTCGCCGCCGGGTTAAATGCTTGCTTAGACCGCATTCAAGAACTAATCGCCGCAGCGGTAGCCGACTTACCCAGTAAAGAAGATATCGCCGCCATCCGGCGGTTACAAGAAGAATTTGCCGCCGAACTCGCAACCCTGCGGGGACGCGTAGACTCGCTAGAAGCGCGCACAGCCAAACTGGAAGCCCAGCAGTTTTCCACCACCACCAAACTGACGGGAGAAGCAATTTTCGCCCTGACAGACTCGTTTGGGGAAGATAACGACAACAATACAGTCTTTCAAAATCGAGTCCGGCTGAACTTAAATACCAGTTTTTCCGGTAGAGATTTGCTGATAACCCGCCTCCAAGCTGGAAACGGCAATCCTTTAGACTTTACCAACACAAACAACGGCTTCGAGTTTATTAACACCACTCGCGAGGGTTTCCAAGCGCATCAAGTGTTTGGCAATAACGGCAACGATATTGTTTTAGACACCCTGTTGTATTCAGTTCCGGTGGGGAATGTCTTCACTCTGACTTTGCTAGCAAATCGCGGTAGGTTTGAAGATTTTACCCCGACTTTGAACCCATTTTTAGAAGACTTTGATGGGGGTAGCGGCTCGATTTCTGCCTTCGCCCAACGCAACCCAATTTATCGCATCGGCGGCGGACAAGGGATCGGGTTGAGTTTTAAACCAGCGCGGAGTTTAGAAATCACAGCGGGTTACCTAGCGCCTGAAGGATCGAGTCCGATAGATGGAAGGGGTTTGTTTAACGGATCTTATGCAGCGTTAGGACAAATTACTTGGACTCCTATCAGTCGTTTTGGCATCGCCGCTACCTACAATCGCGCTTACTTTGGTAGAAGAGAATTTGGGTTTGATAACGGCGCACTCAACGGCGTTGGCAATGGTTTTACAGGTACAAGTTTAGCCAACCTAATTGGTGCTGGAAGTCCAGTTACTAGCGACTCGATAGGCATTCAAATGGCGGCGCGCCTTCATCGCCACGTTCAACTGAATGCTTGGGCGGGTTACACCAATGTACACCTGATCGATGACGATATCGATGGCCAAATTTGGAATGGTGCTGTTGCTTTAGCATTTCCCGATGCGGGTAAGCGAGGAAATGTGGCTGCACTTGTTGTGGGAGTAGAACCTTATCTGACCAATCTTGATGAACTCAATGATTTATTTAAGGATGATATTCCTTTTCACGTTGAAGGCTTCTACAAGATTCAAGTGACAAATAACATCTCGATTACTCCTGGTGTAATCTGGCTGACAGCGCCTAATCAAGATGCCGATAATGATGACATCATCATCGGTACAATCCGAACCACATTTAGGTTCTAACGCAAGTTGCAAGTTGCTAATTGCTAATTGCTCGCTTGCTAATTGGCATCTGGCTAATTTAGCATTTTTCCTGACATAGCTATTAGCCGCAGGTTTTAGAATAGATAGATTTTGGCTGCAATAATTTTGGATTGCAACCGAAGTTTTGTTGACTCGAAAAAATCTAAAATCTGAAATTCATCGCTCAAAATTAACGAAAAAGGAAACTATTGAGTCATGACGGATAACCCATTTTTAGGAGAGCCGAAATTTTCTAAGTTCTCGAAAATTTTTGGTTTACCCCAGCCACCCACTGCTGGGGAAACGCCTTATCTGGCGTTGAATCTGGGGAAACTTGGCAGGAATCGCACCGTCGGCGGTTTTGTGGGGGATGCAGAACCGTTTGATTTTTACCGCTTCAGCGTCGATGGGTTAAGCAAAGTCGTCTTGAATCTGAATAAACTGAGTGGGGATGCGGATCTGTTCCTGTATGAGGACGTTAACGACGATGGCGATATTGAAGCAGATGAACTGATCGGTATCTCTGACAATGGGGGAACCGAACCAGAACAACTCGACATTGTTTTGAATTCGGGTAATTATTTCGTTTCGGTAGAGCAGTTTGAGGGCGATACAACCTACGATTTGAACATATCGAGAACTGCTATCAATAACGTACCGCAAGACTTTGCAGGTAATACTCTAAGCAATGCTCGCAACATTGGCATTCTGAGCAATACTCAAACCTTCAGTGACTTTGTGGGCGATGTTGACATCGATGATTTCTACCGTTTCAATCTCGCTACACAAAGCGACTTCAACCTTAACCTCACTTTCTCCGGCTTGACTCCGAATGCTGATGCGGACGTGTTTTTCGGGGAAGACAGCAACGGCGATGGTGAGGTGCAATTCGATGAAGTTATTGCCTCATCTGAAAACCCAGATACTACTCCAGAAGAGATTAGCCTCAATGCTTTAGTTCCAGGTGAGTATTTTGTCTTGGTTGAGCAATATGAGGGAGATACAAATTACACATTACAATTGTCAGCGACGCCGGACACGACCCCAGCCAGACCAATACCAGCCTCTACAACGCCCAACTATAACTCCTTGTTTGGTTATGGTCTGATTAATGCAGCTGGCGCAGTAGCTGCTGCGACTGGGCGAGCAACTCCATTTGCGGATATTCCGGATCTTTCCGGGGCAGTTCCCAATAATAACGTCGTGGATTTAAATCGAATCAACGCGCCTGAAGTCTGGAATCAAGGGTTTACAGGTCAGGGCGTTATCGTTGCTGTATTGGATACAGGTGTTGACTTGAAGCATCCGGATTTGCAGGCGAATATTTGGGTCAATACTGATGAAATTCCGGGAAACGGTGTCGATGATGACCAGAATGGATACGTTGACGATGCGAACGGATACGACTTTTCGGATAATGATGCAGACCCGTCGCCGGTTTTGAGCGAGGAGCAAGCTCCTCATGGCACTCACGTCGCGGGAACGATTGCTGCGTTAAGAAATGGAGTAACTACGGATATTAACGGCAATCAATACGATATGACTGGGGTTGCCTACAATGCCCAGATTATGCCAATCAGGGTGCTGGGCGGTCAAAATGGTGCTGGTCGGTTCGAGGATCCGGTTGCTGCTGGTATTGATTATGCGGTTGCTAACGGGGCAAAGGTGATTAATATGAGCCTTGGCTTCGGAGGGTCTGACGCCGACCAACCGTCAGACGAGCCACTGGTAAGAGCAGCCCTTGAGCGAGCCAGAGCGGCAGGAGTTCATGTTGTCGCCATCTCCGCCGGAAATAACAGAGATGATTTCGCCGAAGGTGAGGTGACTCAACCAGCTTTACCAGCTCGCTTGGCAGCTGATAATTTGGCGCTCGCCGTCGGAGCCTTAGACAGCCGCAATTTGCAGTTTGCCGCGTTCTCTAACCCCGCTGGGGTGACGCCGATCAATTTCGTTTCTGCACCTGGGGTAGACATCCTCTCGACCACTCCTGGTAACACCTATGACGGTACTTACGATGGTACTTCTATGGCAGCGCCCCACATTGCCGGTGTATTGGCTCTAATGGTGCAAGCCAATCCGAATCTGACTCCGGGTCAAATTGAACAATTCTTGATTCAAACAGCGAATCTATCCGGGATTACTGTTTAGGTTGTTTTCCAGTTGCTAGTTAAATTTTCAGGACTTACGCAAACACCAAAGTTTCTCTGAAAAATCGTCGGTTTGGCAACGAAAGATCCCAGCAAGAAACCGGGTTTCTCTGAAAAATCTTGACGCAAACACCAAAGTTTCTCTGAAAAATCGTCGGGAAAGGCAACTCACATCTTGCACCTAGCCGATAACCCGCCAGGGATTCAAATCCCTGGCTGATAGCTAAAGTCCTCTCAAGAGGACTAAAAGCCTACAGGGCAAGAATTTCAGTTTATTTTAATCGACTTAAGCTAAAAGCCTTTGAAATTTATTTCCGGGCGGGTTTTGTCGCTGATTGAGAATGGTGCAAGATGTCAGGCAACGAAATATCCCAGCAAACACCAAAGTTTCTCTGAAAAATCGTCGGGAAAGGCAACTCACATCTTGCACCTAGCCGATAACCCGCCAGGGATTCAAATCCCTGGCTGATAGCTAAAGTCCTCTCAAGAGGACTAAAAGCCTACAGGGCAAGAATTTCAGTTTATTTTAATCGACTTAAGCTAAAAGCCTTTGAAATTTATTTCCGGGCGGGTTTTGTCGCTGATTGAGAATGGTGCAAGATGTCAGGCAACGAAAGATATGCCTCCCTTCCGCACTCGCGTTCGCAGCAAGAAACCGGGTTTCTGTGAAAAATCGTAGGTTTGACAACGAGAGAGCGCAGCAAGAAACCCGGTTTCTGTGAAAAAGGTTTCTCTGAAAAATCGTCGGTTTGGCAACGAAATATCCCAGCAAGAAACCGGGTTTCTACGAGCCTCGCGCGTCAGTGCTAATTCTGTTACTATTGACAGGGGAAGCGATCGCCCATATCATCAGCGATCGCTTCCCCTGTCAATCTTTTTGCTGTTAAAAAATTGTTGATTTCCCAATATGAGGCGCCCGGGTACAGCGTGCCTTTCGCTTTCGCTTATTCCCCTGGTACAACCTCATCTAATATTTGCTGGAATTCTGCCAGAGAATTAATTGCGATCGCTCTAGTAAAAAGACTTCGCAGCACAGCCGAATCGTTTATCCCGTTGATGACATCGACAATAGAACTTGGCACTTCTCCAAACCGCGTCTGTAGGAATTGAATTATATAGTTTCGACTCGCTTGGACAATGCCTTGTTCAATACCTTGTTCAATACCTTGTTCAATACCTTGTTCAATACCTTGTTCAATACCTTGTTCAATTCCTTGCTGAATCCCTTGTTGAATCCCTTCCTCAATTGCTAGCCGTTCAATACTGGTTACGTAACGCATTCTATCTGCCTCCTCGTAACTTCTCACTACTTGTTTAAAACCACGCGCCAATTCTTCTGGTAATACCATTACCCAATCGATAAACCGAAACAATTGCAGAACATCGTCCCGGCTATAGCCTCGTTCTTGACACTCCGCGATCTAAAGATACGCGGATTCTTAACTCATAGGGAGCGCAACCGCTTTACCCTCATTAAGCATCTTGACCGTTTGCCCAACGGCTGCAAGTCCTCTAGCAAGAACTACTTGAGCGGCTGCAACGTCTCTATCTGTTATGTAGCCGCAATTTTTACATGCATGAACGCGGTCTGACAAATCTTTTTTGCCTGTTTCTGTTCCACAGTGAGGACAAATCTGGCTTGTCTTTCTGCTATCTACTTTCTGGAAGTAAACACCGCGTTTGGGGCAACACTGTTCTAATATTTGGAAGAATTGACCCCAGCTAGCATCTAAACAATGTTTTCCCAACATGCCTCTAGATAAGCCGACTAAATTCAGGTTCTCTACAAATATTGTTGAGGCTTGGTCGCAAAGTTGATGTGCTACTTTCCAATGAAAGTCTTTTCTAGTGTTAGCAATGTGTTCGTGCAGTGAGGCTACTTTCATAGTCGCTTTGCGCCAATTATGTGAGCCTTTCACTTTGCGACTAACTCTTTGTTGCAGCAATCTCAGCTGGCGTTGGAGGTCTACAAAGAATCTAGGGCGACTGATACAAAGGCCATTAGAAGTAGCGATAAAACTTATTAATCCTACGTCTACACCCAATGCCGAAGCATTTGGTGTAACTTTTGGCACAGATACATCCCACTGTAAAGTAATCATGACATACCAGCCCGATGCTCTTTTAACAACGCGAGGCAAGTTTAACAACAGCATCTTCTGGAATGTTGCGGGAGGAGCGAAATTTTACCCAGCCAATTACGGGCAATTTAACTGCTCCATTCCTGAGTGGGTTTTTCCCTGGCTGAGAGAAGACAAAGGAGCGTAATTGACCGACTTTCTTAAAGCGAGGAAAACCAAAATTGTTTTCCCACATTGAGGTAAAAGCATTTTCCAGTCTCTTTAACGTTTGCTGTAAAACTTGCGCTGCTACCCGTTTTAAATCTGGGTGCTGCTTTTTTGCTATTGTCAAAGACCTGCATTGACTAACAAAAGTGGGGCGGGGTGTATCTGCCTCAATAATGTACTCAGAATGTAACGAACAATAGTTTACTTGACAAGAACGGGACTTATACCAGTGCTTGCGTTCAGCCAAAGCATAATTGTAAACTTTTCGGTTAATCTCTAACCAGTCTTCAAAAACACTTATCTGTTGCTTACTTGGTTTTAGTCGAAATTCATAAGTTAAGCAAAACACTTGTTGTTACCCCCTATTGCTCCTACTATACCGGACAAACAAACGATAGGTATAATAAGTTATGTAACAACTAAGGTGACTGCACGGTAGATAAAGAAAGCCCATCGTAGCGGGAGGGCGTTGCCTCCCTATATTCAACCTGGATTAAATTTTGTTAAGATTGACTCTGGCTTGGTGCGATTGCCTGCCCAAGTCAATTATTTATCCCACCTGCACACCTGCCCACCTGCACACCTGCTTCCCCGGAGATTCTGAATGCTGCGACTGGAACATATCTGTAAAATCTACCCCACTGGCGAAGTCCTCAAGGATGTTAACTGGGAAGTTAAAATTGGCGATCGCATCGGTTTAGTCGGCGTCAACGGTGCGGGTAAATCTACCCAACTCAAAATTATCGCCGGAGAAATCGAACCCACCACCGGAGAAGTCATCCGCCCCGCCAGTTTGCACATCGCCTACCTGAATCAAGAATTTGACGTAGACCCCTGTCGCACCGTAAAAGAAGAATTATGGCGGGCTTTCGCCGCAGCGAATCAAGTCCACGAAGCTTTATCCCAAGTACATCGGGACATGGAAACCGCCACGCCAGAACAGTTAGACAAACTTATCCACAAAATGGATAAGTTGCAGCGCCAGTTTGAAGCCCTCGACGGCTACGGGTTAGAAGCCCAGATTGACAAGATTTTACCAGAAATGGGGTTTGAGACGGCAGACGGCGATCGCTTGGTCAGCGCCTTCAGCGGCGGCTGGCAAATGCGGATGGGTTTGGCTAAAATATTGCTGCAAAAACCCGATTTATTGCTATTAGACGAACCGACGAACCACTTAGATTTAGAAACGATTGAGTGGTTAGAAAATTACCTCAAAGGCTTAACCAACCCGATGGTAATCGTTTCCCACGACCGGGAGTTTCTCGACCGTCTTTGCACCCAAATTGTCGAAACAGAACGGGGCGTTTCTACAAGTTATTTGGGGAATTATTCGGCTTATTTAGAACAAAAAGAAGAAGCAAGAACGGCACAATTAAGCGCGTACGAACGCCAACAGAAAGAACTGGAGAAACAACAAGCATTTGTTGATAGATTCCGCGCCAGTGCAACGCGCAGCACTCAAGCAAAAAGCCGCGAAAAATTATTAGAAAAAGTCGAAAGAATTGAAGCGCCGATTTCAGAGTTAAGAACGCTGCACTTCCGATTCCCGCCCGCACCCCGCAGCGGTAGAGAAGTTGTCATCATCAAAGATTTGGTGCATACTTACGACGACAAGATTCTATTTTTAGGGGCGGAACTGTTAATTGAACGGGGCGATCGCATAGCCTTCCTCGGCCCCAACGGTTGCGGTAAATCTACCCTGCTGCGCCTGATTATGGGCATGGAACAACCCTCGGAAGGCCAGGTAAAATTAGGCGATCATAACGTCATTCCCGGCTATTTTGAACAGAATCAAGCCGAAGCTTTAGACCTGTCCAAAACTGTCATGGAAACCATCCACGATGAAGTGCCAGATTGGAATAATGAAGAAGTCCGCACCCTGTTAGGAAAGTTTCTATTTAGCGGCGATACTGTATTCAAAAAAGTTGAAGCACTCAGTGGAGGTGAAAAAGCCCGTTTAGCTTTAGCTAAAATGCTCCTGCGTCCAGCAAATTTATTAATTTTGGACGAACCGACAAACCACTTGGATATTCCCGCTAAAGAAATGCTGGAAGAAGCGCTAAAAAACTACGATGGAACGGCGATTTTAGTGTCGCACGACCGCTATTTTATTTCCCAAGTGGCGAACAAAATTGTGGAAATAAGAGATGGGGAGTTTCGGGTTTATTTGGGAGATTATCACTACTATTTGGATAAAATAGCAGAAGAGAAAGAACAGGCAAGATTGGCGGCAGAAGCTGCCGAAAAAGCCGCCAAAAAAGCAGCTAAAGATGCTGCTAAAAAAGCCAAAGAAGCTGCAAAGCGGAAATAGTTTTAGTCATTATATCTCTTAGCTCGGACGGGCAGGATGCCCATCCCACAAGAATCATTTTTTCTTGTGGGGTAGGCGTCCCGCCTGCCCCAGAATTTGATCGGCAAGAGACTTTGTAAGAGCTATCAGGCAATTGTCAGGTGAGTGCATCAGGGGTAAGAGTGTCAAATTTTGCTACCGTTAAATCTGTCAACAACATAGAAAAAACACAAACGGCATGAGGGAGGGCAGCAAATACCAGCCACTCCTCGAATTTTTGCGTGGCAGCAATCAAAGCGAAGTCATCCTCACCTTTGCTGAAATCGAGGCGCTGATGAATGACACCTTGCCTAACTCAGCGAAAAGCAATAAGGCTTGGTGGAGCAATCGTACTAAAGGCGCACTCCATGCTGAAGCATGGATGGAAGCATGCTATCGCGTTGAGGATGTCGATTTTAATCAAAAGTGCGTAACCTTTCGCCAACCTCCTACTAGCTACCAAGTTCAGCGCGTCGATGGCACCGTACTTTGGAACAGCACGCTGATCAAAGCACTGCGTCTCCATATGGCACTAACACAGGCAGAGTTTGCCAAAACGCTTGGTGTGCGTCAGGCAACGGTTAGCCAGTGGGAAAACGGTGCCTATGAGCCAACCCTGGCTACATCGAAGTATCTCACTCTAATTGCAGAGCGGGCTGGATTTAAAGTCATCAACGGATACTAGAGCTTCATTCGCACCTCCGAGATAACCATTGGTTGTGTCAAATTTTGTTACGGTTAAATCTGTCAACTCTAGAGAATAAGAAAGAAAAGCGACATGAAGGAGGGCAGCAAATATCAGGCACTCCTGGAATTTTTGCGTGGCAGCAATCAAGGGGAAGTCACCCTAAGCTTTGCCAAAATCGAGGCGCTGATAAACGATCGCTTACCCAAATCAGCCAAAGAACAACGGGCATGGTGGAGCAATCGTACCAAAGGCGCACTACAAGCTGAAGCTTGGATGGAAGCGAGTTATCAGGTTGAAGATGTCGATCTGATCGAGCAAAGGGTTACATTTCGTAAATTTACGACCAACCATCACATACAGCGTCTAGATGGTAATTTGGTGTGGAACAGCTACTCGATCAAATTGTTGCGTCTCCATATGGGATTGACACAGATAGAGTTTGCCAAACAGCTAGGTGTGCGTCACCAAACAGTCAGCGAGTGGGAACGAGGACTGTATGAACCAACTCGCTCAACGTCCAAACATTTGGATCTAGTAGCTGAGAAAGCTGGTTTCGCACCAGAAGAAGAAAGCTGAAGGTTTCCCTTCGTTCTTGACAATTTGCCGGTAACGTTATATCGTCAGATTGGCATTTGATTCTGGCAATAGTCAAGCATGAGCATTCACGGTACAGCCATGCGGCTTCGCCGCCGCATTGACCCCAAAACCTTTGTTATCACGCTCAGACAGATCGCCAAATTCCTCAAAATCAGCCAAGAGCGGATTCTCAACTGGGAAAAATGGCATAACGTTTTATGGGTACATATCAAAGGAATTGGCGGTTATTTCGTAAGTTACCGCCAGTTAGAGCAATGGATCGCTGCTTGTCGCACTCTGATTCGCTGTTGCTCAAGCTTAAGCACGCTTAACGAGGTTTTGCTGTCGATTTTGCCAGAAGAGCAGCGATATGCTGACGATGCGATCGCTCGCCTCAAAACCATGTACCAGCAACGATATGCGGAGTTATCGCTGCGGCAGCAAATGTAATGCGATCGCCTGATATCATGTCCAGTCGATTACCCATAATCATCAGCCGCGGCACGGCATTATTAACGTTATCTGTTTGTCCGAGATATCTGTGATGCCGTGCCCCTACGCAATAACGGGGTGAGGTTTTTTATTATCGGCAATTCAACGGACATGATTATGATTCTTTCGCCTGATACTAAAGCGGCTAAATTTTTCCTTCCTGTTCGGCTTTTCTAATGGCTTGTTTCAGAATTAGCAGTGCCATCTGAGACAAAGAGCGCTCTTCAGCATCTGCCAATCTTTGCAGCGCTTCCTTGTCTTTGTCATCCATGTATATGGTCACGGTTACTTTAGCCATGTTGTCGATCGTACACTGTTCTGTGTGTTTCCCCATGAATCAAACAGAAACAAATAAAAACACACAAATTCTGTGTTAAGCTATTTGCCATCAATCACTAGACTGAAAAGTCAAAAGCCAGCGCTCAACTTTCCGAGGGCTGACGCTGGCTTATGGCTCCAAAAATCAAAGGAGACTATAACAATGGTAGAACCGATGGCTGGTTTTTTAAGCGATCGCCCCCAAGGCTATCACCAAGCATTGAGCGATTTTGGCGTTTTGCAGCTACTATCGCGGATTGAGAATTATAGCGATCGCGATTTCGATGCCGAGCGGATGTGTCTAAAAGCACCATAAATTCAAAGCATTGCCACGTTGCTAATTGAGCAGTTGTGTGTAAAGGTCGCAGGCTCGGTGCTTGCCAGTTATCTGAACATAGTCAGAAATCGGGAAAAATTGCAACGACCTTGGGCGATTGTGCAAATCTTGCCTCAGACCAAGGCGCACCTGATCGCAGGTTTCGCGAACCGCCAAGACGCCGACGACCATGCAAGATCCTTGCGGCGATATGTGCCAAATGGAGTATTTGAAATTGTTTTCGAGACGTTAGAAAGCTGAATACACCTGTTGCAAAAATCCCGTTTGCAGTAGGGACACGGCATGAGATACGCTGTTAAACCATGGGAGATCTCTATATTGCCGTGTCCCTACAACGATGGGGCGGCTTGTGTTGGTTCAGTTTGCGGTAGGGACACGGCATTACATACGCTGTTAAACCATGGGAGATCTCTATATTGCCGTGTCCCTACAACGATGGGGCGGCTTGTGTTGGTTCAGTTTGCGGTAGGGACACGGCATTACATAGGTTGTTAAACCATGGGAGATCTCTATATTGCCGTGTCCCTACAACGATGGGGCGGCTTGTGTTGGTTCAGTTTGCCCTAGGGACACGGCATGAGATACGCTGTTAAACCATGGGAGATCTCTATATTGCCGTGTCCCTACAACGATGGGGCGGCTTGTGTTGGTTCAGTTTGCCCTAGGGACACGGCATGAGATACGCTGTTAAACCATGGGAGATCTCTATATTGC
>NZ_BLAY01000108.1 GCF_020521235.1 Microseira wollei NIES-4236
TTTTCCTGGTGCTGTGAGCGCGGTGGCTCCACACCGAACCATCCCGAACTCGGAGGTGAAACGCCGCAGCGGCGAAGATACTAGGCGGGTGACTGTCTGGAAAAATAGCGCGGTGCCAGGTTCTATACTCAACCAAAAAGCTCTCTTCTGTTTCTGATCGAAGAGAGCTTTTTGGTGTTGTAAATATTTATTAAACGCGCGCAAAACCCCATCCCCTAGTGGGTGGGGATGTAAGCGCGGCTTGCGTAAGGGGGTAAGGGTGCCCCCTTACGCAAGCATTCTCTTTTCGGGATAGCGAGTCACCGCGTTGTTTTTGAGTTTCAATGTATTGTCTAACAGCTTCTTGTGAAACTCCGCCAACAGACGAGTAAAACGTACCATCGCTCCACATCCCGGAACCCCAAAAGCAACGCCTTTTTAAATCTTTAAATGTATTAAAAATATGCACCGCAGAAATTGATTTCATTGTTTTAGCAATTTCTACTGGTGCAGTTGTATGATCTGCCGGCACAAACAAGTGGTTAGAGTCGAACGAGTAGTCACCTACCCGAACTCTCCTTCAAAACCGGACGTGAGACTTTCACCTCATCCGGCTCCTCGTTTGTTTGGCACTTGTCATGTGTACCGCTTTCCCGTGCTTCAGGATTAGGGGATGGGTTAATAAGAATCATCACTTCTCCTGCACCCATACTTGTGGTTCCCATTTGGCGTGAATAATATCGTGACAATGTCTATGTACAGCCTTCAAATTAGTTCTTTTGTTATTGTTGTGGTTTCCATCCACATGATGAATTTCAATCAAACTTTCTGAAGTAAAGTACATATTGCAGTGAGAGCATTTTCCTTTTTGTGATTTCAGGAGGTCTGCTAATAAGGGCATTGTACCAGGGTACTCCCCTCTTCTCTTGCTCCAATAAACCCAGTCTCCGTCATAGGGGGTTTTATCTCCCCGCACTTTTACGTGCCTAGTAATTGGTGCGGCATCATGCCGCTTAAGTTCTTGTCCATCATTAGACGCAAACACCCAATTCCTAGTACCACTCTTTTTCCATTCGGTGGCGGCAGCTTTTTTGCTGCGGTGACGTTTGTCTGCCCATCCAAAAAGCTGATGAAAGGTGACGAAATCAGCCATTTCAAATGTGTCTTGGCTGCCCAGAGTTTTGGAGTAATTAATGACTGGATTAAGTCTGGCAATTAACGCCTCTTTAGGAGCGTTTTTATGCTGTTCGATGATGTTACCCACTTTGTTATTGTGTTCTTTCAAAGCTTTCTTTGAAGGGGTGATGATAGTTTTAAACCCTTGTTTTGAGGAAAATTTTCCAACGTATTGTTGAATATGGAACCCCAAAAAGTCAAACCCGACATTCCCACTTTCTTCAATGAGCGTGTGTGAAAGTCTGGTTTTTTCAGGTTTAAGTTCTAAACCCATGTCTTTTAACCAATCAATTATTATCTGCTGACATCTTTGGACGACGGCTTTATCTTCGTGTAAAATTACGAAGTCATCAGCGTACCGAATGAGGCTAAGGCTGCCCCTGTTCACCTTTTTGCCATATCCCGCCCTAGTGGGCAGAGTTTCGGCATATTGTTTAATCCGGTTTTCCATGCCGTGGAGAGCTATATTGGCTAGTAGTGGTGATAACACACCACCCTGCGGCGTGCCCTCAGATGTTGGAGTATACGATGATTGATTATTTGATTCGGTACTCCAGTCAATCACTCCCGCTTTTAACCAAGCACGAATTTGTCGGCGAATGGTGGGGAATGTATTCAATTTTTTCAGCAGTGCATCATGGTTAATGCGGTCGAAGCATTTTGCAATATCAGCATCTAGCACGTATTTGGGCTTGAGCCTAATTGCAATAAATATTGCTCCAATTGCATCGTGACACTCCCGTCCGGGTCGAAATCCGTAGCTATCTGGCTCGAATTTAGCTTCCCATTCTGGCTCTAAGGCAGCTTTTACTAGAGCTTGGGTTGCTCTATCGTTCATTGTGGGTATACCTAATGGGCGTTTTTCCGTTTTTGAGGGCTTATCTATCCAGACACGCCGAACGGGTTTTGCCTTATCGGTTAGTCTCAGTTGGTCTACAAGTTCCAGCCTTTTTTGGGGAGTTAAACTTTTAACTCCATCTATTCCGGCGGTTTTCTTGCCCTGATTATCCTGAGTTACCCTGCGAACGGCTAATACCTTTGCCGACCAGGACTTCATCAAGGTTTTCTGAAGCCTGCGAACTGCACGATGGTCTCCACGCTGTGCGGCTTTGAATATGCGATGAAAGCAACTTAAAGACAACCCGTTCGATGTTACGCCACGGGATATTCTTCCATTCCACAGTAGTTTTTAACAACTCTGTATTAGACTTATTCATTGCTACTTAAACCTATTCTTTCCAAACAATCGTGAATCCGTCAGCATATCCTCACCATTACGTGAGGCATTGGCTTCTGATTCAATCCTGCCCCCATATATCTTGTGGCTAGCAACTTACTAGAAAATCGACCGTTTCTAGAGATATATAGGGGTTAATTCGTTCCTAATGACCATTGATAGAACTGTTAGGGCAATGCTCTCTGCCGGGTTTTATTTGAGGTGCAGTCTAATCGCCACATTAACGTTAGACCTTTATCCTTGCCCATTTTGGGTCTCCCAGTGTTAGTCCAGAGGGACATCAACCTAATTTCACTCGTTGCCTGTTACGGCAGTTAATAGCATTTTCGCTTACGCTACCCATGAGTTCTTGCTAGAAGGGATGTAAGGATAGGTTCCCCAATTACCTCCACTTGACTTCCCCGCTTTATCATTTGGTTTGCTACACCAAACAATAGGGGAAGCGCTTTCAACTCTGCACCTTGAGTGGTGGGGCTTTCACCCACATGGTCATTAAGTTGTCAGGGTTCTGTTCAGCCGATACGAAAGGCTGTAACTCCTGCTAGGCACACACTTAAGGCTCATAGCCTTTCGTTTTCGCCTAAACGAATCGCACAACGTGGTCTGGCATCACCTCGGCGGGCATGGAGCGTCCAGTTGTATGTTTTGCACACCTCGCCCAGTATGCGCTTCAGCTCCACCTCTACCGCACCTTCAAGAATCTGGTGGCGGTACTTGGGGCAAAAGATGATGTGGTATCCCAAGCAGTGTTGAGCGTGAGAGCATGACAATATCTTCATTGGCTAGCGCATATTGACAGAACATATAAAGCCAAGATAGCATCAGCGTATCAATACGCAGTTAAACGCTAATGAAAAGAACCGTTAGCATCCCAGTTGACTTGCCGTCAGACAGGTTTCTCTCTTTAATGAGCGAATGTGCAGAAATCTTTAATAAGCAGATCGACTGGGCTGTTGCTAACAAAAGTTACAACAAAAATAAGGCACACAAGGAATTGTATCACTCGCTAAGAGTAGAGCATCCTTGTGTGCCTTCTGCTTTGGTACAAACCATCAGAGATAACGCATTAGAAGCGATTAAGGCTACCAAGTTCAAGCGCGTTCCCAAGAAAAAACCAACATCAGGACTAAGATAAGATAAACGCACCATGACACTCAGAGGTAAGCAATTAACTCTTAGCTGTATCGGTAAGCGAGTTAGTTTAATTCTTAATGTGCCTGATTACTTCCTTGAAGTTTTTGAGACTTGGAAGTTTTGTGGGGCAACTGTCACACATACCAAAAACACCAAGCAATTCTGGGTAAGACTGGTATTTGAAACAGAAACACCACAACCAAAAGAGGGAAAAATTCAAGGGGTTGACCGAGGCTTATATCACCAGGTTGTTACTAGCGACGGTCAATTCTTTAGTTCCTCTAAAATTAGGGCAGCACAGAGGCGATACTTGTACAATCGTCGTCAACTCCAACAAAAAGGCACTCGCAGCGCCAAACGTCGCCTTAAGGCGTCTGGTCGCGAGAAGCGGTTGATGAAGGACAAGAACCATTGTGTAAGTAAAAAGCTTAGCTTACAGGCAGGAATAGCGATTTTTGTGCTTGAAGATTTGTCAAGTATTCGCACTTCTTCTCGTGGCAAGAAGATTAACAAATGGCTGGGTAGCTGGCCTTTTTACCAACAAGAACAGTTTCTGACTTACAAAGCAGAGGCATTAGGAAAGCGGGTAGTACACATCGCTTTGCGTTACACCAGCCAAAAGTGCAATGTTTGCAAGCACATCAAAAGAACTTTTCGGCGAAAATCTAAATTCCACTGTAAAAATTGTGGACATCGAACTCACGCCGATCTTAATGCTGCTTTGAATATTCGAGATGATTATATTCTCTCTTCTACCCAACAAGGGACTCAAGAGCAGGCATCAGTCAATATGCCGTATGTTTGGGCCGATTCTGTCGGCTAGTTACCAGCCCCATCCCCTTGTGGGTGGGGCGGTTGACTTTATACCCATATATACCCAATAGCGGTAATATGGGAGGATGAAATTATCAGACTACGCCAAAAAAGCAGGAGTAAGTTATAAGACCGCGCATCGTTGGTGGAAGGCAGGTCAGCTAAAGGGCTACCAAATTCCCGCCACTGGGACAATTATTATTGAGTCCGATGAGCCAGTAGAGCAAGAGCCTATGGCATTGATTTATGCCAGAGTTTCATCAGCAGAGGCGAAATCAAATTTAGAAAGGCAGGCTCAAAGATTAACTGATTATGCGATGGCGAAAGGTTATCGAGTATACAAAGTGGTCAAAGAAATTGGGAGTGGGCTTAACGATAATCGCAAACTTTTGAGGAGTGCATTACAGGATGAAAATTACAATATTTTTCTAGCTGAACATCGAGACAGAGTAACAAGGTTTGGGCTAAACTACATCAAACTTTTATTGGAGGCGACCGGCAATAAATTAGAAATTGTCAACGACGCAGACAATTGTAAGGATGAGTTAATGCCAGAATTAGTGGCAGTTATTACATCATTTTTCCAACGGATTTATGGATTGAGGAGAGCCAAAAGAAAAACGGAAAAAATCATTAGTGAATTAAAAAGTAACGGAGAATGAAATGAGATTAGTTGAGCGCCATGCTATCAAAAAAGGCCAGGGATTTTATCAAGAGATAGACTCATTATGTAGGCGGTATAAAAATCTATACAATTATGCCAACTACTTAGTGAGGCAGTTGTTTATATTTGAAGGAAAATACTTGAATAATGCGGCGGTATTCCATCTAGTAAAGCAGCACGAATCATATACAGCGCTACCTCGTAAAGTCAGCAATCAAGTTTTGATGGTTTTACACCGCAACTGGAAATCTTTTTTTGAAGCACAGAAAGCCTATAATCAAGAACCATCAAAATTTTTAGCCAGACCTCAATTACCCAAGTATAAGAACAAAAATAAAGACAGGCACATTATTATTTATGAATCGGGTGCAATTTCTAAACCGGCCATGAAAAAAGGAATTGTTAAATTATCTCAAACAAGCATTGAATTTCCTACATCTGCAACTGATGTGAAACAAGTCAGAATCATACCAAGATAAAGTAGTTTATGAACAAGAGGTAAAACCCCAACAATTAAATCCGAGTTGGATAGCAGGAATTGATATAGGTTTAGACAAGCGGCGTTAGCTTCAAACAAGCCAGGATTTAAACCTGTACTTGTGAATGGGCGACCTCTCAAGTCAATCAATCAACAATACAACAAAATTAGAGCTGATCTTCAATCTCAACTTAAAGGTAATTCTCAAACCTCAAAGCGTATTGAATTGTTGACTCGTCAGCGTAATAATCGAGTGGATAACTACCTGCATCAAAGTAGCCGATGGATTATTGATTACTTGGTGTCGGAGGGAATCGGAACGCTAGTCATTGGTAAAAACGAGCGCTGGAAGCTCCAAATAAATTTAGGTAAAACCACAAATCAGAACTTCGTCAGTATTCCTCATGCTCGTTTTATAGAGCAATTGAAATACAAAGCTGAGTTGGTTGGTATCACTGTTATGGTTAATGAAGAATCATATACCAGTGCAGCATCGTTTTTAGATTTAGACCCAATCCCAGTTTACAAAAAAGGTGAGACTCATTGTTTTAGTGGTAAACGAATTAAAAGGGCTTGGTATAAATCTAAACATGGCATGCTGATTCACGCTGATATTAACGCCAGTTTGAATTTAACAAGAAAGGTAGTCCGAGCGGCATTCAGCTTAGGGATAGAGGGTATTGCAGTTTACCCATTCCGAGTCACACCGGGAAAAGTAGCTTGAGGACATTTGTCCATAAAGTTACTAACTGTTTATACCTCGATCAGAAGAAGTTGTACTGTAGGAAAAAATATAAACCCCGTTCTTGCAATGTTCTGTCGCCCGATTCAACCTCAATTAATGGAATACCATAGTCTACGCGGGCTCGCAGGCGATCGCTTTGCTGCCACTGTACGCCCAGTCCAACAGAGGCTAGGGTGCTGGGGTCTGGATTTTGTTTTCCAGAGCTGTTCCAAGCTCTGCCCAGATCAACAAATGGGATAACCTGCAAAACACCTTCAACGCTGCGGAGTCGGTAAATAGGAAACCTCACTTCGGCAGAAGCTAAAGCGCCATTATCAGTCAGTAAAGCGTCTTGGCGGTAACCCCGCACGCTTTCAAAGCCGCCCAAACCAAACTGCTCTAACGCTAAAAGAGATCGGTCTGCCAACTGCACATCCCCACGCAGCAATAGCAACGGCAAACTGTTGGGTTCGCGAGTTGCTGAACCCAGCAGTTGCAGATACTGTGCTTGACCCCGCCATGCTAAAAAGCGGCTATCGGGGGGGTCGTTATTGGTGGTAGCATCAAACAAACCTAGTCCCACATTGAACTGGGACCGGGCAGCAAAGACTTGTCGGCTTCCCCGCTGCGTCCATTCTTGGAAAAACCTTAGGGCGGTAATGCGGGTGCGTCCGTCGTCCGAAGCACCTGGTGAGAGCGGGAAGGGTGTATTTAATAGGGAAGTTTCGCTTTCTCGCCGAACAGCACTCAAGCCGAGAGCCAGTTCTTGGGTGGGGCTTTGAATAATCGGCTGGCGGAAGGTCAGGTCATAGTCAACGGAACTCGCTTCGATATCCACCGCATCAAAAGGTGGCTCGATGATGTGACTTTTGGTGAAACCGTAGCTGAAGCGGAGAGTACCATTACGAGCATTCACCGGAAAGGTGTAGCTGACATCCACCTCGTTGCTGCCATTGGTGTTGGTGTAGGAAACGCTGATGCTATCTCCCTGTCCCAGTAAGTTGGCTTCGGTTAGCTGGACGCCTCGGCGGAAGCTGCCGACACTGGGAGAGCGACCATTATCAAGGGTAATTTGGGCGTCGAAGGTATCTGCGGGTGTGACGCGGACTGCAATTACGCTTAGTCCGGGACGCGACCCGGCTGAGAGTTCGGCGCTCAAGTTGGCGATTAAGGGGTTGAGTTGCAGCAGTTGTAGTGCTTCGAGCAGGCGGTTGACGTTCAAGGGGGTTTTGCTGCCCAAGGCGATGCGCGATCGCACGTAGTTCCGGTTCAAACGCCCTGTTCCCGTCACCTGAATTTCTTCTACCCTGCCTTCAACCACCTGAATTTTGATCGCGCCGCCAGTTAGAGTTTGGGGTGGAATAAAAGCGCCAGATGTGATATAGCCATTTCTGACATATAAATCGGTAACCGCAGAACGAGCTTGCAGCAGTTCGGCAAACGTCAGGGCACGTCCGATGAACTGTTTGGTCACTTCTGCTAACTGTTGATCGCTGAAGGCTGTATTTCCTTCAAACTCGAACCGCTCAACGGTGAACGTCCCAGGAACGTTGCTGGGACGTTCCTCCAGGGGGGTTGTTGGTGTTGGAGGTGTTGGTTGCAGCAGTTCAGAGGGTGGGGGGAGGGGGGCAGGCGTCGGCGGTTGTGGCGTTGGTAAAGGTTGAGGACGTGGAATGATCGGGCTAGGAAGTAGCTCCTGGTTTCTGGGGAGGTCTGAGGGGACTTGAGAAGGAGCAACGGTTTGAGCTGCGAGAGGATCGGCACTCACGCAGATGCTAATTAAAAAAGCAAAATGAAAAAATAAACGAGGGGTTTGCTTCATGTTTAAATTTTTAATTTTTTATTTTTCTGGCACGGTACAAGAAGTTATGCTCAGTTGCGGTCTGTAAGGTGTCGCAGTGGGCAGCTTTGCGGTAAGTACAACAACGATAGCCATTAGAGTTTATCACCCAGCCAGTAGCTTCAACTATCTCAGTGCTGACGATGTATCCCTGACTCTCTCATCCCTGGTTCTCATTGTTTAACCGCCTTGATCGTAATGAGAATCAAACAGACACGGGAAAGGTAAGGTTAACAGGACTTACGCAAGGGCTTTCCTATCATCTTTGTTTCTGTGTAGATCTCTAGTTGCCAAACCGACGATTTTTCAGAGAAACCCGGTTTCTTTGCGTAAGTCCTAGTTAACCTGCCTTTCCCTTATCTATCCTTGTTTTAATTATCATCATAACCTAATTTTTAAGTACATTCACCAATTGACAAAGGCGGCGCTGTTTCAATATATTGCGAATGTTTTAAGGACTAAAGTCCTAACTACAAACCTGACTTTCGGTTTCACCAGCACCGCAGCAGGTTTAACTAGCTTGTATGTAAGAATACAATATCTTCCTTTAAACCCGACCCTACTAACCTGCTTTTTGCTGACTGTAGCGCTGTTTGAACTCGCGTTGCCGTTTGCTGTGATCCACAATCGGTTGAGGATAGCCAAGTGCTTCCCGTTCTAAAGGTGGAATTTTACCTGTGACGAGGGATTGTGTATCTACTAACCGCAACTCTGGTATCCATTGCCGGATATATTCTGCTTTTGGATCGAATTTTTCGGTTTGAGATGCTGGGTTGAAAATTCGCACTGGTTTCGGGTCCATTCCACTCGATGCACTCCACTGCCAGCCACCATTGTTAGCAGAAAGATCCCAATCATATAACTTCTGCATGAAATATTTTTCTCCGTTCCGGAAGTCTATTAATAAGTCTTTTGTAAGAAAATTGGCGACTATCATGCGGCAGCGGTTGTGCATCCAGCCGATTTCATTCATTTGTCGCATCGCTGCATCTACAATTGGATAGCCAGTTTTGCCTTCACACCATGCTTGAAAATGTTCTGGGTTGTTGTCGTAAGGAAAGTCTTTGAATACTTCTCTAAACGCACCTTCTGCTAAGTCTGGAAACCAATACATTGCGTGTTGGTAAAATTCTCGCCACGCGAGTTCTTGTTGCCAAGTTTGGATACTTGCTTGTGCTTCTTCCCTGGGAGTTTGTGCGATTGCAGCAAGCGTTGCCGCCCAAACAGTACGGATACCAATTGCGCCAAATTTTAAGGCTGCACTTAATCTGGATGTGCCATCAACAGATGGAAAATTGCGCCGTTCTTTATACTCAAAAATAGCTGATTTGCCGAATTCTTCTAATCTTGCTTTTGCTGCTGTTTCTCCGGTTGCTAATACCAGTTCTTTATCCCATATAAATCCCAAAGCTTTAGCTGATGGCAATTCTTTTGCCCCCGCTTGACGCGCGGCTTCTTTTTCAATTTCAGTTAAACTTATTCCATTTTGAAATATCTCTACTGGGGTGGCTTTTGGTTTGCCGATCCAGTTTTTCCAAAAAGGGCTGTAAACGGTGTAAGATTGTTTTGAACCCGTGCGGATTTCTGCGGGGGAATGCAATAACTGATCCCAGAAATTTTGTACGGCGATGCCTTTTTCTTTGAGGGCATCGGTGATGATGCGATCGCGATCTTTAGCATAAGGCTCTACATCCAAATTCCAAAATACCGCCTTCGCATTCAAAGCCGCCGCCAGTCGAGGTATCGCTTGCTTGGGGTCATCTTGCAAAATAAATAATTGGCTACCTGCTGCGGCATATCTTTGCTGGAGTTCCTGCAAGCAGCCTATCATGTATTTCACCCTGGCTGGTGCTACATCATCCCGCTGCAAAATATTCGGATCTAGGCAAAAAACACCGGCTATTTTTGAACTTTGTTGCCTGGCAGCAGCCAATCCGATATTGTCAGAAATACGTAAATCGCGGCGATGCCAAAATAAAATTAGATCGGACATGGGTAATGGGTATATTGCTAATTGCTAATGGCTAATTGCAGGTAGTTTTCTGATTAGCTATTAGCATTTAGCCATTATAGTTATTTCAAAAATGGACGGGCTAGGAAAAAACTGGAGATTGATTTGGCGTCGATTGGTTCACCATCAAGGATAGCTTGTTCTAATTCTTGGGGAGTCATCAAAACTGTTTCCATGTCTTCGTCGTCGTCTTGATTGGGTGGCGTTTCTAGGGGTTCTAAATCTTGCGCTAGAAAGGCGTAAATAATTTCATCGGAATATCCGGGAGCTAGGAAAAATTCTCCCAGCTTTGTCCAGGTTTTGGCGCGATAGCCGGTTTCTTCTTCAATTTCGCGCTTGATTGTTTCTGCCGCATCTTCCCCAGGTTCGAGAGTTCCGGCGGGAAATTCTAAAATTCGCCCTTCAACCGCAAAGCGATACTGCCGCAATAGTATCAGTTTGCCTTCTTTTGTCACCGGAACGGCGAGGGCACCACCAGGGTGACGGACGCATTCCCATTCTCCTTCGACGCCGTTGGGTAGGCGGAGGCGGGTGACTTCATAATTGAACTTGCGACCGAGGTAAAAAAGACGTTGTTTGAGTAGTTGTGGGGGTTCTTTACCCTGTGGCATATGTGGATTTCAGATTGCAGATTTTAGATTGGGGCGTGGGGCATTAGTAATTTTCACATGCTCGCGGGGCGGGTTTAGTTAAATTGTTTGTTTTGTTTGATGGTTATTGGTAAAACCTGCCGCTACAAAGGTGTTCGCCTGTTGTGGGTGAGAAATCGCACGCATTGCGTAAACTATCACAGACGGTGGACTCCTGAACAGTCTACCGCTTGGACGAGTTGGGCGATCGCATGTCCCGAAACTGGTTCTACCCAGTCTGGGGCAATTTCCGCCAAGGGTACCAGCACGAACGCTCGCTCGTTCATGCGAGGATGGGGAATCTGGAGGGATTGCGTCTGCAAGATTAAGTCATCAAATAACAACAAATCTAAGTCTAAGGTTCTTGGCCCCCAAGGTTCGCGGCGGACTCGACCAAATTTCGCTTCCACGGAAAGCAGCGTCTCCAATAACGCCTCTGGACTCATCTGGACGCTCAACAAGGCACAACCATTGAGATAATCCGGCTGTGGCGGCCCTACGGCCTTGGTAACATACCAACTGGAGACAGCTTGTAAAATAATCCCTGGAGTTTGGGCAAGGGTTTTCAGGGCGTTCTCAAGGGTAGTACGGGAATCACCCAGATTGCTACCGAGTGCGATCGCACAACTGCGCCAGACACCGCTATTGTCCCATTCTGCCATTGTCCTAGTCTCTCCGATGCTCTCGCTGGCTCCAAACCCAGTAATTCCACAGATAGAGGCACTAGCTGTGGCAATTGTCGTTCACTAGGATAATAGCGCGTTGGCGCAGCCTGCCTCTGGCATATCGCGCCCAGCGCACGCTACGCGATCGCGCCCGAAACAATTGACATAACTGCCGTCTAAGGTCAAAAATGTGCCCTCAAGAACAAAAATCGTGTAAATCTGCTAAGGTTTTGGTGCAAAGAGGGGCGCTGCCTAGATAACATAAGCAACGTTATCATAATTGGAGATATCAACATGGAAGCTCAACAACCCAAACCACCACAAGCTGAAACGCCGAAAGTAGAAGTCACCGTGGAAACGGCAGACAATGCTCCCTTGGCGACAGTTCCTCCTACCAGTGAGTCTGAGAGTCAGTTCCAGGAATACGTCGATCTGGTTCTTTCGTATCTGTCTAAGCTGCCCGATTACATGGGTGATTTTTTTGGCGAGTACCAAAAACCCCTGCTGACGGTTGGCTTGATTGTAGCTGCGTTTGTCACCGTCAAGGTAACCCTGGCAGTGCTGGATGCGCTGAACGATATTCCTTTGCTGTCGCCTTTCTTTGAACTCGTGGGTATGGGGTATGCTGGTTGGTTTGTGTATCGGTATTTACTCCGTGCCTCGACTCGCAAAGAATTGTCCGAAGAGCTAAAAGGGCTGAAAAATCAAGTATTGGGCAACGCGCCAAAAGTTTAAAGGCGATTAAAAGTTTGCCTGGGGTTTGAGGTTAATAATTTTACAGCAGGTCTATCGTGCTGTAATTATTGCCTCAGCTAATTGGAAACACCCGCCCGGAAATAAATTTCCGGGCTAATAGCTTAAGTCAGTTAAAACTGACTGAAATTGCGAAGGAATAAAAATTTTAAGCTGTTTTAACGGGTTTTGTAGCGGTAGGAACCCACTTTAACGAGATATTTCCTGGTTACACGAATTGGGCAGGTATTACCCGCCCCAAATGCGCGATCTCTATCAAAAGGTTGTCTAATGCTGTGCTACTACAGCTGACGCAAACACCAAAGTTTCTATGAAAAATCGTCGCTTTGGAACTAGAGATATGCCTCCCTTCGCGAAGCGATCGCAGCTTGAAACCCGGTTTCTACGATCGTCCTGCGTAAGTCCTGTTATTTCAAGGCGCTTGTGCAAGATCGGATCAAACAAAAACGTCCGCGCTGGGAGGTTTTTGTTTGTATATCCCACAGGGATAGGGAATTTGGAAACAATTGCCGACGCTACCCTCGTCAATACAACCGTTGGATACCCTCGTCAAGAGCAAATCAACCTGGACTATGGAATACGCCTATGGGTTCAGTGTTGTAGAATTGCTCGGATTTGGGCTTGAAAATGCCAGCAACAAGCGCAAGTGATGGAAATTGCTGCCAAGTTGCTCGCTGGCGATCGCCAATATTTTACCCTGGTTGGCGTGATGCTGCTGGCTATCATAAAATAGCGACCCCGAATTGTGCCCTAAAATGAAGAAAAGTTTAAGTTTGATTTTGTGTTTGTTGACTGGTGCAATCTACGCTGGTGGTTCTGTAAAAGAAGCGATCGCAACCAGAATCTCCCCCATTATTGCCCAAACCTCGCCATCAGCCAGCCCCCAGGTGACACCTGAACCCCAGATGACACCTGAACCCCAGGTGACACCTGAACCCCAGGTGACACCTCAACCCCAAACATCGTCAAAGGTGACGCTGACGCTGGAAGATATGCCGCCTGGGTTTCAAGCTGTACCGCCTCAGATGACGGCTAATTTTGTGGAAATGCTCAAAAAACAACTGGGGCAATTTAGTCTAAACCCAGAAAATCTGTTTGCGTTCATGTCGCAAACAAGTAGTTCGCCATCGTCGCAAACAGCTAGCAGTTCGCAAAACGCGCAAATTGTGGTTGGATATACTGGAACGCTGAAAGAAACAGATCGGGTACAATTTGATGACTATATCAAAAAGATGCAGCAACCCGAATTCCAACAGGAAATGATCGATGAAATTAGGGAGAAATTAAAAACTTCAACGGGAATTCAAATTGAAGATTTTAGTTCTATTCCCGAACTTAATAACATGAGTGAAGTTTCCACCGGGATGTCGCTAAAAATATCGATGGCAGGTCAACCAATGCGGATCGATATTGGCTCTTTTCGCCGCAATAGTTACGGCGCACTTACCGCTGTGATGTATCCTGATGGTCAGCCACCGAAGATATCTTTGAGCGAAATTGCCCGTAAGTTAGATGGTCGGATTTCTTCTGTAGCGCCTGGTGTTACTTCTCCGGTAGCGAGATAATTGACAGGACTACGCAAGGGCGTTCCTAGAAACCGGGTTTCTTTGCGTCATATCATGTCCGTTGAATTGCCCATAATAAAAAAACCTCACCGCGTCGTTGGGTAGGGAACATCATAGATATCTCGGACAAACAGATAACGTTAATAATGTTCCCTACTCCTAATCATGGGTAATCGACCGGACATGATATCAGTCCTGATTGAGAGCGATCGCATCACAGATGGAGAGGATGCGATCGAGAGATCAACACCGGCTATGAACAATCCTGTGTCTTTACGCAGCACGATAGTATTGGTTGCACTGCCACCGATTAGCGTGTATCTCTCAACGACTGGATAGATGCCAAATAGAGAACCGCCGTAACCGTCAATAATATCATAGTTGCTGCCGCCAAACAACATGTCCTTCTCTGCTCCACCAGACACCTCATCCCTAGCACTACCGCCCAATACGATGTCATCACCATCCATGCCATAGAGGTAATCATCGCCAAGCTCTACACTCTGATGGAAAAATTTTTTTGAACTTTCCGGAATTGTCAGCAATACAGATGTTATTTATTAAACAGAGGTTTATTGTAAATAACACATTACATGACCAACGCTACTTTCTTTAGCGGTCACGCGCTGCTGATTGGTGTCGGTGCTGATTTACCAGTTACCGTCAAAGATGCAACAGCCTTACGTGATGTACTGGTTGACCCAACTCGCGCCGCCTACCCACTAGAACAGGTGGAACTGTTGACGGAGGCTAAAGCAACTCGGCAAGCGATTCTTGAGGCGTTTGACCGACTTATTGAGCGGGTGAATCAGAATCCTGATGCAATGGTGATTGTCTACTTCTCCGGTCATGGTGGACGAATTACGTCCCTGGATAACCCTCCTGAGTATTTTCTGGTGCCATATGGCTTTGACTGGAATATAAGGACGGAAACTGCCATTTCTGGATGGGAGTTTACGGAAAAGATTGAAGCAATTAAAGCTAAAAAGCTGGTGGTGATTTTAGACTGCTGTCATGCAGGTGGTGTACCAGCACTGAAAACACCAGATACAAGATTTACCAAGTTACCTGTACCACCTTCTTTACTGAGTAGTTTGGAAAGCGGTAGCGGACGGGTTGTTATTGCTTCATCAGACGCAGAACAGTATTCCTATACTGGCAACCCATATAGTGTTTTTACGGCCTGTTTACTAGAGGCTTTACAGGGTAAGGCATCTGTAGTTAAGGATGGCTATGCACGTATTCTTAACATTTTGAGTTATTTATTCGACCAAGTACCTAAGCGCACAGCAGGCAAGCAAAAGCCTTTTGTCAACAAGGTACTCAATCTTAGTGATGACTTTCCGCTTTGTTATTACGCTGGTGGGTACAAAGAACCAAAACGCATAAAATTTATCGACGAAGAACCAATTTTTGAACCAGTTTATAGGACTAATCCTTTGACTAATCATAATGCTTTTAATCAGGAAAAGATAAAACGCTTACAAAAAGATATTGAAATTGAAGAAAAACAGTATGACAGCTTGACGAGAAAGATAGAAGTTATAGTCAAGCGACTAGCAACTGTCATAGATCCTGTAGAAAAAGATAGCCTGAAAGAGAGGAAAGCAGAATTTGAGGAAGAACGTGAGTTAGTAGAACAAAAAATTCACCAACTACAAACAAAAATAGCCTTACTTACTCAATAGTAATAAACGAGTTACGTCAAGGAATAAACATAAATCGCCATGTCTGGCTAGTGGTGATTATATAGTTAGGAGTTGAGCAGCAATGGCAGACGAAAAAATTGATTCTAGACCTGAAGAATCTCAAAATAAAAACAAACCGGAATCTGGGAAAGAAGAAAAGTTAAATACTGATGTTGAAAATATAGCAGGTAACCCCGATGCTCAGAAATCATCTGAGGAGAATTGTGAGAAAACAGCAGACGAACCTGATGCAGCTAGGAAACAATTTGGTTTTAACGCCATACGTAAAAAATTTCAGCACAAATCTGGCGGCGAAGATTCAGACGAATCTGATTCCAAGGAAGAAGATGAAGAAAAAGAAGATAATTCATTTGTTTTAAATGAAAATCCAGATCTGTTACTGCTCAAGCTAGAGAGAATAAAGAATGAGCATAGACAGAAAGATAATGAATATAATAACTTAAATAGGAAAATAGATGTAATAGTTAAGCGACGGAAGACTGTAATAGATGCTTTAGAAGAAGATAGCCTTATACAAAGAAAATTTGAATTTGAGGAAGAACGGGATTTTCTTAAAAAAGAAATTGACAAAATAGAAAAAATCATACAGGAGATTAGCCAAAAACTAGAAAAATTTGAAGACATCAAGCGTAAAAGACCTAAATTTAAGTCTGACTCTACCGAATTTAATAAAGAAATTGAAAATGTTTCTATTGAATCGCTATTTGCCGAAAATAATCTCATAAAAAATACCGTACTTTATGTAGCTACATTTTTCCCTAATCTGAGTCCACCTGAATTTGAACAGGTTGTTTCATTTTTGTTAGCAGAGCAAACCACTACTGTTACAGTCAAATCGCAAATAACCACCGAACAAGGGGAAACGCGACTAATAGAAGCTCCAAAAGAGAAGCCGCTAACTGATATTTGGAAAGAGTGTCAACATGATACAATTTTACAAAATTGCTTTCTTGGTGCTATCTATCAAGAAGATAACTCACAAGTAATTGATTTTTACGCTCCTCAATTAAGAGAGAAGCTAAAAAAATACTTTAAAGAAGAGCGAACAGCTTATTTATCAAACCAATTTAAGCAGTCTCGATTCTTATTGTTTAATTCTTATGTATCTGTAAATGTGGCAATAAATGCCATTTTTTTATCAGTTGATATGGCTATGTCTTCTCCATATACTTATGGCAGAGATTGGCTGTTTGAAATTATTACAATATTCACAAAAAAAGCTAATCAGGACATTACTACTCAGAGCGATTTGGAGGAGCATGGCGATAGATTACTGGCAGAAATTAAACCAGAAAAACGAATTAATTTTATATTGGCACGCATATCCAGTTTAATTAAAGAAATGCTGGATTACTCTCAACTACAGGGAGTAATTAAAGATTTCTTAGAATATTTGATATCTGTGAAACGTTATGACGCTGTTCTAGGAATAGTCAAACGTTTACGTTTTGTCTCTCAATTTGATGAGCTTTACTGGGTAAAGCAGTTGCTAGATAGGGGAGATAAAGACGCACGTTCTCAGGCTTATAAGTTCTTATACAGTCAGTTAGAGCAAAGCGATTCTCGTATTTACGAGATGCTAGAAACTATAAAAACATGGTTGCCTAAATCAGATTGTCCTCCAAGAAAATACTCTCAATCTAATAAATATGCCTTACAGCTACTTTTCGGGTACTCTCTAGAAACAATATCAGATATGGACGTAAAGCACTACGGTTGCTATCCATCTAAATATCCATTATTTGCACCTCTCAATCATGAGTCAATGGAGAGCAATATAAAAACTTTAATCAGTTGGATTTTTTATCCAGATGATGAGGGAGAATTAGCTATCAAGCATATCGATGAAGATATTAACAAGACAGACCTCATACCACTGATTGGCTTCCTAATTGCAGGATGGTTCATGATTCTTATGGGACTAGAAAAGAAGGATCCTGCACCAGAAGTTTATCAGATAGCTGATAACTTAATTCGGCAAATAATTCAACACACAAATCGTTCTCAACAAAAAGAGCTTGTGACTTTTTGGGAGGAACTCATAGATGAGTTGTTATGTGCAGACCTAGAGGAATCTCCGGGAGAATCTGAAGACAAAAAATTAAGGAAACAAACTTTACGTCAACGTAGTGTAGTTAAACAACTGAAGAAGCAATTCAAAGCAGCACAAAAAACTAATATAAATGCCAAATAAGGAGATGAAGATGAGTCAAGCAAATTCTTTAGGTAAAGTCATTCAGGAAATAGACACAAAAACAAGAGACCAAAAAGCAAAATCTCTCTCTTATGATGAAAAAATAGTAATAATCGACAAAAAGAAATGGAAGGTAATACCCAAAAAACCTTTATTGGGAGGAGATATAGCATTTTACCTTGTTTGCAATACAAACGATCCCGCCAATATTGCTGAACGTCAAGCTAGTCCATACTATCTAACTTATTTTGTCACAGGTGAGAAACTAGGCATTGCTATTACATATTGGGCAAGTTGCGCAGCTGGTAATGAGGAGAAGGTTATTGAATCTCTCTGTCGGGGTAAAACTGTAGGTGAAGCTCTTGATAAGAAAATTGAGAAGTGGATTGCTGATTTTACTAAAAATGATGCTGCTGGATTTCTAGATAATTATGATGTTCAATTAGCCAAGCTAAGAGAATATGTAAAAATCAAAGTCAAAGAAGATGTAGGCATCAACATAGAATTGAAGCTTGCTTTTGAGAAAGAAGCTAAACTTGAATCCTTTCCTATACCTTCTTTCCCAATGGAAGTGAATGTTTCAGATTGTGATGACACATTAGAGCTTCAAATTCAAACTGAGCTAATTGTTGACCCAAAGAATAAAGTTAAGGCTATCTTCAATGATGTTAAAGATGCTCGTAAATGGCCAGAATTAGTCAGACTCTTTAAAAGAGAGGTAAAAAGTTACCTACTTCAATACATTACGATAGACCAGTTTAGCTATGAACTGAAAGATACTGTCCGTGACCAACTGGTTACACATTTAGACTCTGTTTTAGTTAATTATGGTCGCAAGGTAGGGTACTTATCTCTCAGCAGTAATGCCGTTGCTTCTGCGAGACAACTTGTTCCTATCAAATGTAATGTAGAATGTGAGGTTCAGAAATATTCAGAGCCAATATATGTTGAAACAACTATATTGATGTTGCCTCTAAATACCGCTAGGTATAAACCTAATGAAGGCTTGAAATTGGAAGAATGGGTTGAGAGTGAACTAGAAAAAATTATTAAGCCTTTGATGCTTAAGAAGAAGTATATCGATGTCTTATGCAACTTTGAGGATGTTGCTGAAGAAATTAAAAAACAGATGCAATATGAGGCTAAGTCTATTGGCTATGCTGTGAATCAGATTGTTTCTATACCCTATTTGGAACATCTGGAACTCAAAGAGAATTTCGACATAGAAGTAACCGAAAAACATTTGGCTACTAATGATGCCAATGTCAAGGTAATCTTGAGTGTCTCTGCTACTGCCAAAATTGCCGATTTTACCAAAATTCAAGATTACTTGAAGCCTAAAGCTGACATCAAAAAGTTAGTCGAGGACACAATTTACCGGACTACCAGTCAATTGTTGAATAATATTTCACCAGAACGGTATTATATGCGTTTTTACCATCCTGGTGTAGATGAAAAAGGACGACAGGAAACAGCATCAGTTGAAGCAGAATTAATCAGTGCAATCAAACAAGAACTCAAAGCAGGTTTCACTGCTGATGTCAGCAGAATTACTATCCACGTACATGATACAGAAATTGCCAAACATTTCAAGAAATTGTATGGCAAGATAGGTTCTTTTGAGGTTCATGTTTCTTCACTGGCTGATATTGAGGAAGCAGTTACATTCCGAGGCGATTTCCAAATTGAAGGTGTGGAAACTAATAGTTGGTACACATTCCAAGCTAGACAACCGGAAATTGAAGACATTAGTCAATCTATTGAAAGAAGGCTGAATTCCAGGTTAAGCACGTTTACTAAAGATGACCTACAATACACAAACTTAGAATATCTATCTTTGATAGAAAATCTCATCAACCAGTGGGCTACGGATAGTGTAGTTGAACAATTTGGCTTAAAAATCCGCATCAGTAATTTGCAGCGGACACGGACTCAACAAGAGCTACTTCTAGCTGGGGAAAAACAAAAGGTACTTGATGTACAACGTCAAGCACGACTCAAACAACTTGAAGCTCAGAGTCAGATACATTCAACAACATATGAGTTTAAACTTCGAGAACTTAACAAACTTCTTGCACGACGCGAGAATCTGTTAGGACACGAGGATGACGAAGATGAAATTGAAGCACTAGATCAGAGAATTCGCACTCTCACAGAAGAACTGAAAATTCCTTCTTTGGAAGATGCTGCAACTAAAGTTATCAAACCTCAAATATCCCAAGCTCCTAGCCTTAGAGAATTAGCTGAAAAAGCGAAACTTCAGGAGAGTAAAAATAACCCTGTTTTAGATGATGCTCCAAATCAAGATCTCCCAGAACTAGAAGGAAACGATAATCAGTAGGTATAAAAAAATATGTCATCGAAATCTTAGTTTTATCAACAGTGAAGCAGTGAATAAATATCAGATAGGAACTAACCTATGGAAGAAATTGCAGTAACATTCCAAAAACATGATGGTAGCCGCGAGAAAACACTAAGTATTGTACTAGATGAAAAGTTAAGTGAATATCGTGAGGAGGTACAGACATTCCTGGGTTTGCCAGATAAATCGCCTTACGGATTTGTTTTACTTAGAAATGGCAAAGCTTATAAAGCATTAAGCGAAAATCAGACTTTTAGAGAAGCAGGAGTTAAAGAAAACGACAACCTTGCATTGTTTCCCTTAGAAAATTGGCAGGAAATTAGTACAAATAATACTGCCAACAATGCGATCGCTGATCAGGTAGAAAGTAGTGCGTCTCTTGCAACTAAGACAATCAATAAAACAGAAACATTTCAAGATAGAAACCCTAGCAATAATTCACCAACTGCACTTGGAATTTTGGCTGGTGTAAGGAACTGGCAAAACGCTATCATTATAGGTGGCTTGATTAGCGGGGCAATACTAATTGGTTTTGTCTCCATGATTAGACATCAAATTACAGGAGGACAAGCAGGCGTTATTTCAATTCAACCAGCTCCCTCACTCTCACAAAACCAAGCTGTAGACTTGATTGAGAGATGGTTAAAAGCTAAGCGAGAAATATTTGCTCCTCCCTATAATCGCCAACTCGGTGCTGAATTAACTACAGGGAAAGCGTATGACGATAACATTGGAGCGGGTGGCTCGCTGGATTGGCTAGAGAAAAATGGTGCTTACTATCGTTATGGAGTCCAAAAGATAGATTCTGTTGAGCAATTTTTCGTTAATGGTAGTGACGCAACAATTGAAACAATAGTAACAGAAGAACGCACACTTTATAAAAAAAATGGCTCGATTGACGCCGAAAATACTTCCTTAGATACCCGTTTGGTTCGCTACACTTTGCAAGCTGTTAATGGGCAATGGAAGTTAGCGGCTTACAAGACTGTCAAAATTATTAAAAAAAGTCAAAGCAGTCAGTAAGCCTAAGATAAACTTAAAAATCTTACAAATAAGGTGTAGCTAGTGAGTCATAAAAAGCAATCCGAATGGGATAAAGACGGCGAACAAATTGCCCAGCTAAAAGCAGAATTAGAGCGGGCTTATCAAACTATTGACCAGCTGCGGCAGGAAAATATTCAATTGCAAAATCAAATAAACTGCGATCAAAATGAATATGGTTATCCGTCTACGAATCTGAAAACTTCACATTCTCAGAAGCAAGTTTACGAAGATAGAGGGAGCCTAACTCAAAATTATAGCAATAAACTATCAAATCGGCAATTCATCGCTGTAGTGACTGCTGTAGCGGCTGGATTGACAATTATGGGAGTAGGAGTAACCAGCCTTATATCAAAGCATTTGAAAGAACAGAATGCAAAAATATCTGAGCAAAAAACTCGTAATTTATCTTCTACACCCATATTACTTCCAGCGTGGGCGATAAAAAATTCGCTACCTCTTCCTTCTCGCCAACCAGGGCAAGAAAATTTACAAATTGTTTATAATTTGAAAACAACTCCATCATTTAAGCATCCTGAAAAATTGCAAGCAATTGTTGATGATGCTGTTAATCTTGCTGCTGCTAGGAGACTGCCAACAAAGCCTTTATCAATTACCTTGATAGACGCAAAAACGGGCGAAGCTGCCGGATATCAGCAAGATATATTGAGGTATCCTGCCAGCGTAGTCAAGATGTTTTGGATGTTACCTCTATATGCCCAAATAGAAAGCGGTATGTGGATGAATGAAGCAGATTTTCATCCCTATATCGCTAAGATGATAAATGAATCTGATAACGAGGCTGCTAGTTTTATTGTTGACCAAATTACGAACACGCAATCTTTACCAGTACTCCAGGGTGAAGAATTAAAAAATTGGATATATAAACGCCAACAACTTAATCGATTTTTCCAAGACGCTGGCTACAAGGATATTAATATTAGCCAAAAAACCTTTCCCATTCCCTACCTGAAGCTTTCTGAACCACAGGGTAGCGATCTGCAGTTGCGACTTAATCCCAGCCAACCTACACAGCCAATTCGGAATAAAATTACAACAGACCAGGCTGCTAGACTACTCTATGAAACTTGTTATCTACAACAGGCTGTTTCACCACAAGCCAGCCAAAAAATGTGTGATTGGTTAAGAAGAAATTTGAATTATTTATCTTGGAAGAAAGAGCCACCAAATCCTAATGAATTCAACCCGATAAGAGCCTTTTTGGGCGAATCTTTAGCTGACACTAATGTGCAGTTTTATTCTAAAGCTGGCTGGACTTCTGGTTCTCGTCAGGAGGCAGCATTAATAGCAACACCAGATGGGAAAAATATTTATATTCTGGCGATTTTTGCTGATGATCCGGCCTACGCCAAAGACGAGAAAATTTTTCCCAGGATGTCTCGCCTGGTATACAATCGCATGACTGAGCGCAGTTTTAACCGTTGATAGCAGCTGGAACAGACTTACGCACGAGGAGCTTAGAAACCGGATTTCTGCGTAGATCTCTAGTTTTCAAACCAAGGATTTTTCAGAGAAACCCGGTTTGTTTGGCTCAGAAATTGTCTGTAATATCATGTCGGGTTTATTCCTGATCGTTAGGCGTAGGGGCACGGCAACCACAATATTGTTGGCAAGGGCATTGTATTATTGATGCCGTGCCCCTACTTTTTCTCAGGATTTTGTTGTTGTTCCGGTTGTTTCCATTCTGATAAAGGTCGATTCACGGCATTTTCAAAATTGTTGGATATTACAAGTATTTGTGGCGATTGATTCCCTTGAGCGGTTGGATCGGCGATCGCATACACAGAAGTGTTGTTAAAATTAGGCTTACCCAAAATTAGTTGATGGGTTTTGCCGTTATTTAGCTTCACATCTATCGTCGCTTGGGGTTGATTTAAACCATAGTCGATGCGCGGATCGATTGTAATCCGATCGCCTTTCCCTTTCACCATCTGATCCAGCAAAAACACAACATATGCCTCATTCGCCGGAACTTTGGTTAAATTCGTCTCTGGTGGCGGTGCAATTGGCGTTGCTTGTGGAGTGGGAGTTGGGGGGGTAGCGAGCGCTACTGGTGTTTGAGTGGGATTTGGGGGGGTAGCGATTGCTACTGGTGTTTGAGTTGGCGTGGGAGTGGGAGTTGATTTTGCCATTTCCAGTACCGTCATCAACCATTTTGGTTGAGTTGAATTACCCGATGGTGGCTGACTGTTACGCTCAAATAAAAGCGTTTTATCCTTAGTTTTTAAGGTAACAGATTGAACGTCATTTTCTTGAAAATCAAACAGTTTATTTTCAAGAGCTTTTGTTGCTTCTCGCTGAGGTCTGCCTTCAATTTCGTATACATATACGATACCACCTAAAAGTATCGCCGCGAGAATTAGAATCCAAGTAGACTGCTGCAACTTCATAATTCAAATTCATCAATCCAAAATCCAAAATCTGCATTCCCAGGCAGGAGCCTGAAATCTGCATTCCCAGGCAGGAGCCTGGGAACGAGGGACGAGGGCATCCAAAATCCAAAATCTGCATTTTCAGGCAGGAGCCTGAAATCTGCATTCCCAGGCAGGAGCCTGGGAACGAGGGACGAATCTGCAATCTCAAATCTCAAATTCTACCTCCGTTTCCACCAAAGTATGCCACCTCCTACAAACCCGATTAAAGGTACGAGCGCAACTGCTATCAAAGCTAATACACTAAATTGCTGGGGTGTTATATTGATGCGGCGGTTGTTCGCTTGTTTGGGACGAATGGAAAGAGTTTGATCGTCCCTCTGACTCAACCAAGCAACTGAGTTTAGGAAAACATCTCCATTTAATTGCTGTCCAAATAAACCATCGGTAGCAAAGGAAGAATTTCCGATAACGACTAAGCGAGATTCGGTTTTCGGTTTATCTGATGAGGGAGAGGGGGAAGGTGGGGAAGGTTGCCCAAATTCTAATTTGCGACTCAGGGCAATTCCTAAATTTAAAGGCCCTTTTATATCTGTATTCGGATCTAATTTTAAGTCCGGGTTTTCTGGATTGCTTTCTGCCCAAGTTTGGTCATTTGTCAATAGCAATGGCGTTGCATCCACACCAACTGTGGGTATCATCTCAATCCCTCTAGCAAATGGATAAAACGAATAACGATTGGCAAAATCTTTCGTAATAGGATGCTCGCCGTATTCTGTGACTAAAGCAGCAGCGGGACCAAACCCTTGTACTTGACGACTGGATGCATTAATTACTAAGCGATTATCCAGTTTCACACCCCATTCTTTCAGCAAACTATCCAAACCGGGATTTGTATTCGGATCGACCATTAATAGCAAGCTACCGCCGCGTCTAAGATAATCTCTTAAAGCGTTAACTTCTGCCTGGAATAGTGCTTGTTTGGGACGTGCTACCACCACCACAGATGCATCGGTTGGAACTTGACCTCGTTCTGCTAGGTTAAGCGGTTCGCTTTTATAGTTTTTCTCATCTAAAGATTGTACGGCAAGCGATATCGCTTCTTGTCCGGGTTGCAGGGAAAGTTCGCCATGTCCTTGGAGGAAGTAGACTTTATCGCTGCGATCGCTTTTAATTTGTTGTAAGGCATTCGTCAGCTTGACTTCCGACAAGCGTTCAACTTCGCTAACCAACTGCACGAACTTTCTTCTTTCCCCATATTCTAAGTAAACTTGACCCAAATCGGTGACGCCAAACTTTTGAGTTAAGTTCGGTCTAGCATTAGGATCGACAAATTCAAAACTGAACTTTGAATTTTGCCTGCGATAATTTTCTAACAATTCCACATCCTGGGAATTTTGATTTGGATTAAATATCCAAACTTTGACCGGGATATTGAAATTCCTTACCAACTGTTGCGACTGGGGTGCGATAGTTAAAACTTGATTTTCGGTTAAGTCCACCCGCGCTGCATTGCGGGCAGCTACAAAGTTAATTAGCGCTAAAATTGCTACTACAGCTAGTGTAGCAATCAGCGCGTTAGTTCCTGCTTGAGCGGAACGGCGTCCCCAAAATTGCTGTCCGGGGGAAGTTACATCGCCGCTATTTTGTAAGATTGCCCATGCCATGATAACGACAATTCCAGCAACAATCATTCCTAGGGGGACGGGTATCCAAGTGCCTGCGATCGCTCCAGCGGATAACCCCATTACAATTAATATTGGTCCGCCCCAGAACAGATGTTTTAAATTTTTCCAGTTTTTGGTGATGCTTTTCATGGTTTTGTTAATTGCTAATTGCTAATTGCTAATTGTTAATAGCCACTCTATATTGCTCTACCATTAGCCATTAGCCATTAGCTAATTTTACGAACGTTGAAACCGCAATGCTTCAATTGATTGCGCGGTAAGAAATATGCCCAAAATAATGTAACTGGCCAACAAAATCAAACTGCTGGTATCTAAAACTCCTTGAATTAGGTTATTGTAATGTTTCAGCAGTGATAGATGACCTAAAGCATCGCGCATTGGTCCTTGGACGCTTTGGGCAATCAAGTCAATTATCCACAGAAATGCTACTAAAACAAACGTGAAAATTGCCGACAGAATTGTACTGTCGGTTAAAGAAGAAACAAACATCCCCAAAGACAAAACGCTGGCAGCGAGTAAAATTAAACCCAAATGCCCTAGCAACGGGACGGCAGGTGGAACTGGTGGATTAGCGGCACTAAATGCGATCGCTTCGTACACTACCAACGGCACGAGCATTGTCACAAAAAATGTCAGCACTCCCAACAATTTGCCTACCGCCACCGCCCAGTTAGTTAACGGCGATGTCGCCAATAATTCTAAAGTACCGCGCTTGCGTTCTTCGGCATAAAGTCCCATCGACAACATTGGCAGGATAAACAAACAAAACGACCCCATCACGCTTAAGAAACCCTTCAAGACTTCGTAAGCAACATCCAAAGGCGGTATATTCTGTCCCTGTTGTTCTGCTAACGCAACTGTATTAACGATTCCCACCAAAATCTGCAAAAAGAAGATGCCTGATAGAAGCCAGAATACACCTGCGATCGCATATGACAAAGGCGATGCAAAATAACTCTGCAACTCTTTACGGTAAATCGCCATAATATTGCCAAAAATTACCCGCATTTAACCCTCGCCTTCCTCTTGTTTATAACTTTCTTCACTTGAGGCGTCTGTTTCGACTTTTTCCGTCGTCGTCAATTCTAAAAATACATCTTCTAAACTAGCTGTAGTGCGTCGCATTTCATACAACCCCACCCCCGCCGATACCAACGCCGCCGCAATTTCTCGCCCCGGTTCGCTTCCCGTTGCTGATACGACGCGAATCAGAGCGCGATTTTCCGATACACTCCCTTGTATCAATTCTATCCTGCTTACCCCCGCAATATTACGCAACCGTTCCACAGGGACATCTGCGTCTCCGTCTATTTCTAGTTGGTATCCCGACCCTTCTGCCAACTGCGCCATTAAACCTTCTGGGGTATTCGTTGCTACAACCTTACCGCGATTGATAATCGTGACGCGGTTACAGGTCATGCTGACTTCGGGCAAAATGTGGGTGGAAAGGATAATTGTGTGGCTACCGGCGAGGCTTTTAATTAAATTTCGCACCTCGATAATTTGACGCGGATCGAGGCCGACGGTGGGTTCATCTAGAATAATCGCAGGCGGGTCGTGAACGATCGCTTGAGCAATTCCCACGCGCTGGCGGAATCCCTTGGAAAGCTTGCGAATCAAGACGCGGCGCTTTTCTTGTAGGTTACAGCGCTTAATCGCCCAGTTTACCTGACCTGCGCGATCGCCCGCCGGTACGCCTTTAATCCGCGCCACAAAGAACAAAAACCCCTCTACCGTCATATCGGGGTACAACGGCGGCGTTTCTGGCAGATAACCGATGCGCTGGCGTACCGCCATCGAATCTTCGTGGACATCGTACCCGGCAATTCTCGCCGTGCCGCTGGTTGCGGGTAAGTAACCCGTTAAAATTCGCATGGTAGTGGTTTTACCAGCCCCATTTGGTCCCAAAAACCCCACAATTTCACCAGGTTCCACCTTAAAGGTGACATCGGCGATCGCAGGGGTCGAACCATAAATTTTACTTAACTGCTCAACTTCGATCATCAGAGTAGGATGAAAAGCTGAACTTGCTTGCAGCTTGATAGGATATCAAACAATATTAGACCACCATTGTTATGCGTATTTTTCGCGGCTGTGTATTTGGTATGGCAAACATCGGGAGTTGCAATTAAGAGCTACACTACAAATGCCGGAAAAACGGCAAACCGTGCATTGTATAGATGAGCAAACAGGCTAGAGGCTCAAAATTAGCGCTTGATGTGGCGGCGGATGCAGCTGCATTGCTGCTGGCTAACTATAGTTTTGACCTTGGACGTTACAAAGCAGCAGAATTAGTTGAGCAGTGGTTAAGCAACTACCCGGCTGAGTGGGTGCTGCTGGCGACGATCGAGGCATTGTATCAAGGACGGTACAAAGCCAAATCGGTTGAGCAGATTTTAACGATTTGGACGCGCCGCCAGCAACCGCTGTATCATTTCAACCAAGAATTTGAACGCCTGATTTGCCGGAAATTACCCGATCATTTGACTTTTCAAGGAACGCTAGGAACGTACAGACAGGAGGCTAGTAACAAAAGCAGCGTTCCAGCAGAAATTGCTACTGGCAAAACCGACACTGGTAATAAAGAAGCAATCCAGTATGTTAGTCCATTTGATGCCATGTCTGGAGCGAGTTTTGCGATCGCACCAAGCAATGTTGAGGCTGCTGAAACAATACCACCCCAGCCCAGCGAACCAAATTTGACCAAAAGTCCCCCCGCAGCGGGTAATGCACCCAGCTTGCCATCGCAGCATGGAAAGCTGACTGTCGCACGTAGCTGGGCAACTAAAATTGGCCCCATTGACCAATTTGAGCCAGCAGAGGTTGACTCTCACTTGTATACCAAGCTGAAAACATTAGCAAACTCTGTTGAGGAGCGGGTGAGCGGGTAAAATATAGTCATTTTCAGCCGAATCAATCGAGGGTAGGGGCTAAGGCTAAAGAAAAACTTTGCCCTTAGGGACAAAACTTTCTTTAGCCTTAGCCCCTACCATGTTGTGTTGCTCGTCAAATTGATCGCGATCCCAACAGCCCACTGGCACATCTGCCCAATTAAGCCTTGGCTGCATCTGCTGCTTGTGCTTGCGGCTGAGCGATTCCCATGCGAATCTCGGAACAGAAAGAAGCGTTGCTGGTGCCATCGGCTCGCTTGAGGATGCTCGTCCGCAGGCGTAAATTAGGACTGGCAAACCATAGGCGCTCTTCGGTATACATGGTTTCGTCAGAGCTAATCAGCGTCAACGCATCATCCTTGCCCAGAATGTAGCGACCGACAATTCCTGGTTTCCCAGCATAGCCGACATCGCGCAGCAACTTACCTTGATTGGGTTGATCTGGATCGGCAATGGGTACCAAAACCGAGGAACCGGCTTTTTTGACTTTATCCCATTCCATCGTGCCATCCCAAGTGACGCGAGCGCCGCCCCAAGCTAAAGCTGTATCGATCTCGTATTGCTGGCACAGCTTGATCGCTGCTGGATCGTCTGCTGATAGAATTTCTATTCTGATTTCCGATTTGCCGCTTTCAGCTTGTTTGAAGGAGAGATGGTGACTGGTGCGTTGGGAAAACCATTTACCAGCACTCAGCTGGAAAAACTCTTTAATATCCATGAATCAAATTGTCTCGCGCCAATAGTTTTGCTTGCCATCCCCATATTAAGGGAGCAGGGGAGCGGGTGTGCGGGTGTGCGGGTGTGCAGGTGAGCAGGTGAGCTTCAGGAGAACGTACATTCAAATTCCCCTGCCCCTTTTGCCCCTCTGCACACCTGCACAAGAGCCCTATTATGCTCCCAGACGCTGGAGGGAAATTTTGGCTGCTTCGGCAACTGTGGGATAGCTGTCTTTGACCATATATTTTAAGGCGGAGATGCTCTTGGGGCTGTTGAGATGTCCCAGGGCTTCGGCTAGGCGCTGTCGAATCAGCCAATCTTCCGACTGGGCAAAGCGGAGGATAGCATCAACGGCGTCTACGGCTTTGATTTCACCCAAAGCGGCGATCGCTGCCTGTTGCAATACTACTTCAGAACTGTCTAATGCTCGCACCAGCACTTCTAGTGCGCGGGGATCTTTGAGATTTCCTAGGGACACCGCCGCGCTGAAGCGCACCAGCCAATCGGTATCTTCGTAAAAAGCCCGCACCAGCGGCTCAAACGCACGGATGTCTTCTAAGTATCCCAACGCACCCGCAGCATCGGCGCGAATTCCGTAATCCGGGTCGCGCTCCAGCAATTCGATTAAAATCGGATAGCATTCTGGGGTGGGTTTTATCCCCAGGGCAAATACTGCCATCGAGCGCACTTGCAGGCTAGAGTCGTTGAGGACTTTTTTGATTAAAGGGACGGCGCTATCGGCTGGGACATTCCGCAACATCGCCAGCGCCAACATGCGATCGCGCGACGAATCGCTGTCTAACTGCGCCGATATTTTTTCTAAACTCGGATAATCCATCTTTTTCTGCGGGGTACTCCACCCTCAGCGAAGCAGGGTGGAGGGGGATAGCAGGTCTAATCTACTGGTTCGATGCCAGTAGATTAGACAATCTTTTAGTTGGTAACACGATTAATCCCGTGTTTCGCCGTACCAACTGAGATTTTTTGGGGCTGAATCGTCCCAATCTACGCCAATCAGCATCACTGACTGACAAAGCTTTTTCGGTATCGCCACTGCAATACCCAATATCGCCGCTTGGGGTTTTAACTAAATCGCCTTTCCTAAATCCATGCCGCGTCACAGTGCCACCGTATTTTCTCCTCACTCCTCCCTTGGCAGGAACCATGAGATGAAGTTGGCGACGCGATATTGGGGGGCGACGAATCACCGTAAATGCTGCCGGAGTGATGGCGACATTACCTTTCGGGCCCATTGTTTGGCGGTCAATCATGCCATATCGAATCAAAGCGCTACATGCCAAAGCAACACCGTCTACGGCGTGGGTTGCAGGGATTGCATCACCCTTAGAATGTTTTTGTTTGTGTAGTCCTACTTGTTGTCTAATGTTTGCAGTCTGCCAACCTTCAACTTGCTTAACTTCGCCGTAATCAGCAAGATTTTCTAATTGCCATTTCTGACCAACCATCTCTCTCATGGACTGAATCCTTTATCGCCACGCGCTTTTACTATTTCGTAGGCAAGCAGGCAGGGGTTGGGGTAAATCAGCGATAACTCGTCAAGCACTCGCAATTCTAATTCGCGGTTGGCACGAATACTTGGTGGAATCTTACATTGACGACGGTTGCCCTTGCGTCGTTGACGATGTGCGCGTTTTGAGAATGCAATCTTGCGGTTAATCCGCCTGCCTCTACGCCCTCTCCGCATCAGGCGCCGTTGTTCCATGCGTTCTCGCACAATTTTGAACGGCAATTGGAGATGAGCTAACCACAGGGTAAACTTTGCGGACTGCACACCAATGCCCGTGTAATTTTTGCCGGGTTCGATACCAACCGCAATAGGCTGCGTGTTGGTAGTCCGAGGGCATCTGACTAATTGGACTTGGAAAACACCAAGGTCATTGTACACAACCCGCACTTTCCCCTCTTTGAGCCAACGTCTAGCCCTACTAGCCTTTGTTGGCATTAATTGTTTGCCTGATGGCGTTAAAACTGGTACTCGTAACATGGAGATAATCCTTCGAGTAAAGTTATTAGTCCCCTCGCCCAACACTGACAGAATGGCTTGGCTTTACCCAACACTGTCGGCAAAACAGTTTGCCGACAAACCAGACTGGGGAAGCATCTGGCAGTACGTGTCAGTCAGTGTCTCAGTCGGCTAGTCAAACACGTAAGATTTGCCTCTTACAAGCCCCGTCCCTCTATAGGGCGGGGTTATTGACTCGCTTCTATTGCTCTTCCTTTACAAATTTTAATATATTTTTCAGTAGGAATGGGGTGTTGGGCGTCGGGGTCAGCTTACCCCGCAGGCGCTGAATCTGCTAAACATAGAGGTTGGTCGGAGTCCTTTGCCCATTGTCACCACCAGGGCGTGACAATTCCTAAAAGTCGCCTCGGTCGCTGGCGTTGCGAAGCCAAAAGGTTAAAATAACCTAAAATCTTCCTAGAAAGCGATGGAACTAGAACGGCTCAACAGCCTACTTCAACATAGCCGGGGTGACGCCAGCGGGTGAAAGGAAACCGCTAAGAAAGTTAGATGAACTCGAAGAGCCGCAGGGGTTAAAGCGAATGCTTTTTGAAGAATCAATTTTAGAACAGATCGGGAATGCAGTCGTTGTTACGGATATAGAAGGAAAAATTATTTATTGGAACAGCTATGCCACAACCCTGTATCAGTGGCAAGCAGCAGAAGTTTTAGGTCAGAATATTTTTGAAGTTATAGTCCTAGAAAATAGCCGTAAAACTCTGCAAGAAATTATTGAGTGTGTAACTCAAGAAGGTGTTTGGCAAGGAGAATTAAAAGTCAAACGTAAAGATGGGAGTTATTGTTGGGTTGAGGGGAATTATTCAGCATTAAGAAATCAAAATGGAAAAATAACAGGGTGGGTGGGAATTGCGTTTGAAACATCTCAAGTCAAGCAGGTAACAGAAGCGCTACGCCAGAGCGAAACAACTCAAATTTTGTTTGAAGCACTGCCAGATGCAATGTTTTGCATCCGGGTTGATGGCAAATTTTTAGACGTAAAAGCGGCAAAAGAATTCAGCGAACAGTTGCCAAAGCGGAAAATATTAGGAAAAAACCTCACGGAAATATTACCCAAGGAATTAGCCAGTCAAGCCATGCAGAATATTGAGAGATCGCTCGAAACCGGAAAAATGCGAATTTTTGAATATCAGCTAATTACTCCCCATACTCAACTTTGCTCTGAAGAACAAACCGGCGAATTGCGGGATTTTGAAGCCAGAATTGTGCCCAAGGATACGCAAGAAGTACTGGCAATCGTGCGGGACGTAACCGAACGCAAGCGCGCAGAAAATCAACTGGCAAAAAGCGAAGAACGCTATCGAGTCGTTTCCGAACTAACATCGGATTTCGCCTATGCTGCGAGAATCGATATCAACGGACAATGGTTAACGGATTGGATGACGGGTGCGTATAGTCGCATTTCCGGCTATTCTTGGGAAGAAATACAAGCGCGAGGCGGATGGCAATCTTTAATTCATCCCGATGACATGGCAATATTTAGCGATCGCATACAAACGCTGCTATATTGGCATTCGGATATCAGCGAATACCGCATCTTTAACAAACAAGGGGAAATTCGCTGGCTGCGGGATTACAGCCAACCCGTACAATGCGAAGATGAAGAGCGCGTCCTGTTAATCTACGGTGCGGCGCAAGATATTACCGAGCGAAAATTAGCCGAAGAAGCACTGCGACAGCAAACCGAACGGGAAAGGCTAATCAGGGGAATGCAAGAGCGCATTCGTCAGTCGCTGGACTTAGAAGAAATCCTCAAGAAAGTTGTAGAAGAAGTCCGCGCTTTCCTGCAAGTAGAACGGGTGGCAATTTATCAAATTGAACCGGAAGTAGAAGGGAAGTTTGTCGTAGAATCGGTGACACCCGGTTGTTCTTCAGTTCTAAACCTTTCGCTAAACGATCCTTATTTTGAGGCAGACTATGCTCAAAAATACCAGCAGGGGCGTATTTCTGCAATTGATGATATTTACCAAGCTTCTCTGATTCCTTGTTACGTAGAACTGCTGGCTACCATCCAAGTTCGGGCGCTGTTGCTGGTGCCGATTGTATTTAACAATCAATTGTGGGGATTGTTGTGCGTTCATCAGTGTTCCGCACCCCGTCACTGGGAACCCTTTGAAATCGACTCGATTCAGCAACTGGCAACTCAGGTAGCGATCGCCATCCAACAATCCCAACTTTACCAGCAAATCCAAAAACTCAACGCCGACCTAGAACGGCAAGTCCAAGAACGCACACGAGAGTTACAAAAAGCACTTGAATTTGAAGAAACTCTCCGAAGAATCACTGAAGAAGTACGCGACAGTTTAGACGAAAACCGCATCTTGCAAAAAGCAGTCCAGGAATTAGCAATTGGACTGGGAGTGAGTGGGTGTAACGCCTCGATCTACGACTTAGAAGCGGGAACTTCCACCATGTGCTACGAAGAAGCGATTTCCATCCCCGCCGAACAAGGTCGCGTAGCAATCATGACAAATTATCCAGAAATATACAACGAACTGCTACAAGGACAGCACTTTCAATTTTGTTCGATTAAACCCCATCCCAAGCGGGGACGAGTCGCAATGTTAGCCTCTCCCATCTTTGACGATAAAGGCGTATTGGGAGACTTGTGGTTAATTCATCGTCCCGATTACGGCTATAGTGACCTGGAAGTGAGATTAGTGCAGCAAGTGGCGACTCAATGCGCGATCGCAATTCGCCAAGCTAGACTTTACCAAGCCGCACAAGCGCAAGTCGAGGATCTGGCTAAACTCAACCAACTCAAAGACGACTTTTTGAGTACGGTTTCCCACGAATTGCGGACACCCATGTCCAATATCAAAATGGCAATTCAGATGCTCAAACTTTCACCCACCCCCGAACGAAGTCAGCGCTATCTGGAAATTTTACAAGCCGAATGCAACCGGGAAACCGAATTAATTAACGACTTGCTAGACTTGCAGCGACTCGAAGCCGAATCTTATCCTTTGGTACTAACCGAAGTGGTGGACTTACCAGAGTGGATAGCCAATATTGTCGAACCATTTTACTCCCGCGCTCAAGACCACCAGCAAATTTTGCAAGTCGAACTAGCTCCCGACTTAACTACACTAATATCAGACTATGCTGGACTCGGACGCATCATCGCCGAACTGCTGAACAATGCCTGTAAGTATACCCCCGGTGGCGGCAAAATTGTGCTGCGCGTCAGTCAGCACCAAGGCAAGGATGAAAACGGAAACATTTATTCCCCCGACGTCAAACCTAATTCTGCTCAAGTGCCAATCACGGTATTTACCATCAGCAACCAAGCCGAAATTCCCGCTGAAGAATTACCCCACCTGTTTGAAAAGTTTTATCGCGTACCCAAAGCAGATTTGTGGCAACAAGGCGGGACTGGTTTGGGTTTGGCTTTGGTGCAAAAATTGGTCGAACAAATGAAAGGAAAGATTCAAGTTACTAGCAGCAATGGCTGGACCAAATTCCGCATTGAATTGCCGACAAATCCATAGTGGCTAATGGCTAATGGCTAATTGGTAATGGGGAATTAGTCAGGTAAGATTATTGTTATGGGAAGCGGGTAATCTTCTCCAGGACTTACGCACGACGATCCTATCACCAAAGTTTCTTGCTGCAATCTCTAGTTCCAAGTCGACGATTTTTCAGAGAAACTTTGGTGTTTGCTGCGGACTCTAGTTCCAAGTCGACGATTTTTCAGAGAAACTTTGGTGTTTGCTGCGGACTCTAGTTCCAAGTCGACGATTTTTCAGAGAAACTTTGGTGTTTGC
>NZ_BLAY01000109.1 GCF_020521235.1 Microseira wollei NIES-4236
TGCCTGTGCAGACGGTCTACCGGGGGTTGAGGCAACTCAATCTAGGCAAGTGTCGAAATCCCGAAGGGGAGTAACCAGGAAAGCCAAGCAGTGATGCTTGGAAGCCCGCGCTGTACCGTTAGGTCAGTGTCGGGAGGATGTCACGGGAGTGGAAGTCGCCCAACAGTGGTGGTTCACTCTTGGGCGGCGATTTTTACGGCCTTATATACTGCCGTTTATGGCCTTATATAAGGCAGTGTCAATAGGGCTAGATAAGGCTTAAACTGCTGACATGGGAAAGCCGGGACATGTCTCAAGAAAAGGGGTTGGCGAACTGTGGGGAGAGGCAAAGACCGAAAAGGTTTTGCTGGCACTTACCCTCACGGGTAAAAATCGATTAGATGAAATGGTGGAAATGCTAAAGGCTCAGGGTGACGAGAATATCAGCCGCAGCGAGCTAGTTGAGCGATTTGCCAGAGGAGTGTTTGATCTGCCAGAGTTCAGCCAGGAGGATAGGAATAACCTGGGAAAGCCTTAGACCAATTGATTAGTCTAGCCTTGGACGAATTAGAGAGTCGAGGCTATTGGAAGCGTCGCAAGAAAGTTAGTGCTGAACGCGAACAAGAATTGCGAAAGTCGATAGAAACTTGGCAAGCACTGCGAAACAAAATAAATATAAATAGCTGAGCAGGGGTGGGTTTATAGATATTTTGCGCTTTTAACATTTCAAAGCACCTCTCCAAGGCTTAAAGCCCTCTGTGCGCTACTGTTTACCGCAAAGAGTATGATAGATAGGCAAAACAATGCTTGAGGATGAATGGTGAAGCGAATCACGGTCACGCTGCCGGATAAAACGGCAAAGGAATTGGAAAATTGGGCGTCGGATGAAGGCAGACCGACAGCGAACCTTGCTTCCTACCTAATTCAAAAAGCTGTGGACGAAAGAAACAAGCACGAGTCTAATCAGCAACAGGAGAAGTAACAGTTGTTCGCCTCGTTATCAGGCAAGAATCGGGCTATATATGAGGTACAGCGAAAGTTTGTGTAGCGGCAGCATTAATGCTGCCGCTACACAAACAAAGCCAAAAGGCTGTACCTCACTCATAGTGCAATCCGTTTTGCGCCTACAATTTCAACGCTTCAATTGTTCCAAAATATAACTGTAAAAACTTTCTGTATCTACCTTATCCATTGCCATAATTTTGCGTCCACCTGGCTGAATTTTTGTGCGTCCTTGACTTTTACCGCTGGTGACGATAGCGGTTTCCCATTCTCGCAATTGATAGAATTCCGGGTGGGCTAAATAAGCGGTTGCTAGGATATCCCAGAAATAATAATCTTGGGGAATTACTAACGCATAACATTGTCCCGCCAAATCGGATAATGGATAGCGACGCTGCTTGCCAATTCGTTGCACAAATTCGGATGTGACGGGGACGTTGTTGGTAATATCTAACGGACACAAAACGATGGGAATGTTAGTTTGCCAGACTCGGTGAGCAGAAACAGCATCCCAATATACATTCCATTCTGCCGAACCATCTTGTCCCGCTTCGATAGATTTTTCGACATTACCGGGAACGTTCAACGCACCTCCCATCCAGACAATTTGTTTAATTTTTGCTTCAATTTCTGGCGCTATATCCAGTGCAGTTGCTACTGTTGTCATCGGCCCAGTAACCAGCAGGGTAACGGGTTCTGGTGCTTGCTGCAGGGCGCGCACCATGAAATTTTGACCGGGTTCTTCAACTAATGGCGTGGAAATTGTTTCGCTTTCGTTAAGAATCGGTAAATGATCGACAATAAAAGAATCTCGTCGGTAAAGTCTGGGGAATGGGTTAATCCCGCGCACGGTACTTTCTGCTACGGGAATTGAAGCACAACCCATCAGATCGAGAATTTTGCGCGTAGCGCTAACAGCGGGTTGGATATAGCAGTCGGCAGGGGTGACGATGACGCCAAGGGGTTGGATATGTTCCATCGTCATCAGCAGTATGGTGGAGAGATAATCATCGACGCCGCCGTCGCCATCCATTAGTACGAGTTGTTTTGACATTTTTCTAACTCAGTCCCTAATCTGATTGAACCTATAATTTGCGTGTTAAATTTGTGTTCAATATGTTTAATATTCAGTAGTTTTACTGAATGAAAAATTCATAAATTAAAGTATAAAGTAGATGGTGACATAAAGTCAAGTTAAATTGAAAAAATGCCTCAAATTGCTGTACTGGGGAATATGGAAGACGTTCGGCAACAGCTAGAAGCAAGTAACAAATTATTAAAAGCGATCGCTCAAGCCCAATCGCAGTTTATTGTTGATGCTAACCCCCGAAATTTATTTGATGGTTTACTTGAAACTATTTTGGAACTGACGCAAAGCGAATACGGCTTTATTGGTGAAATTCATTATAGAGATAAGAGCGAGCCTCAGATAGAAGCTCACATGAAAGTACGGGGAAAACCTTATTTGAAAAATGACGCGATCGCCAATATTGCCTGGAACGATTCACCGCGCAATTTCTCTGAAGAAAAGGCGTCAAAAGGAATGGAATTTTATAACTTAAAAACTTTATTTGGCGCTGTAATTGTAACAGGTGAACCAGTCATAGAAAACAACCAGGCAACCGATGGGCGATGGGGGGGATTGCCAGATGGTCATCCCCCCCTAAATTCATTTTTGGGATTGCCTTTGTTTGACAGAGATAAGCAATTGGTTGGCATGGTGGGGATTGCCAATCGTCCTGGCGGCTACGATGAGTTAATGATAACTTATCTCGAACCGTTTCTTTTAAGTTGTAGTTATGTTATCGCCGCTCATCGCAACGATAGAAGAAGGCAGGAAGCAGAGAAGAAACTGCGAGAAAGCGAAGAGTTATTTCGCGCTACTTTTGAGCAAGCAGCTGTGGGAATTGCCCGCGTAGCAACGGATGGCACATTTTTAGAACTCAACCAAAAGTTTTGCGAGATTGTGGGATACACCCGTGAGGAAATGCTGTCGCTAACTTTCCAAGATATTACTCACCCGGAGGATTTGAGTGCTGACTTGGATTACTTGCGTCAAGTTTTAGCGGGTGATATTTCCACTTACTCGATGGAGAAGCGTTATATCCGTAAAGATAGGTCGCTGCAATGGGTGAATTTAACAGTATCGCTAGTGCGCGAGGTGTCTGGAGAACCGAAGTATTTTATTAGCGTTGTCGAAGACATTAACGCGCGCAAACGAGCTGAAGCGGCACAAAAGCAAAGCAATAACATCTTGCGCTCGGTGATTGAAAGTACAACCGATGTAGTTTTTGTCAAGGATATTAGGGGGAGGTATGTAATAATTAACTCTCCGGGATGTCGCTGGCTGGAAAAACCGATTGAGGAAATTATCGGCAAGGATGACTCAGAATTATTCCCGCCTGAAATAGCCCTTCAACTCATGGAAGCGGATCAGAAAATAACGATCGCGGGCGAAACTTTGACTTATGAGGAAGATGTACGGGAAAACGGAGTAATGCGGACGTTGCTGACAACTAAATGCCCTTGGCGGGATGCAGAAGGAACCGTTATCGGCGTGGTTGGTATATCGCGGGATATAAGCGATCGCAAAGCCACAGAAGCAGCTGTGCGCGAAAGCGAGGAACGCTTGCGTGCGATCGTCGATCTAGCAGCGGTCGGTATTGGTCAACTCACTGCTTCTGGGGAGTGGATAGAAGTTAACCAAAAGTTGTGCGACATTGTGGGATACACCCGTGAGGAATTGCTGTTGCTGACTTTCCAGGATATTACCCACCCGGACGATCTAGATGCTGAATTGGCTTATGTGGGGCGACTGTTTACAAGAGAAATTGATAGTTATTCCATGGAAAAGCGGTACATCCGCAAAGATAGATCGCTGGTTTGGGTGCAGATTACTACATCTAGTGTGCGTCATTTATCGGGAGAGCCGAAATATTTGATTGGGGTGGTTGAGGATATAAGCGATCGCAAACAAACCGAACTAGCTTTGCAAGAGCGCGAACAGTTTTTAGCCAATATCTACGATGGCGTTGAACACCCAATTTTTGTGATTGATGTACTCGAAGATGGCGACTTCCGCTTCGCTGGGATGAACCCAGCGGGATTGAGCGTCAGCAGCAGCTCCATCGAGCAACTTTGCGGCAAGACTCCAGAACAAGTTTACCCAGAGCCAATTGCCGCATCAATTCGACAACACTACACAGATTGTTTAAAAGCAGGCGCTTCGATTTCCTATGAAGAACGGATGTTTTTCTTTGGTGTAGAAACTTGGTGGAATACAACTTTAACCCCGTTGCGCGATCGCGAGGGAAGAATCCATCGAATTATCGGCATGACTCTTAATGTTACACCTCGCAAACAAGCCGAAGAAGCACTGCGGGAAAGCCAGCATTTTATTCAACAAATTGCCGAAGCAAGTCCCAGTTTTTTATATCTCTATGACATGCTCGAGCAGCGGAATGTTTATGCCAATGGCGAAGTCACCGCGACTCTTGGCTACACAAGTGATGAAGTGCAAAAAATGGGAACGCAGGTTTTGGCAAATCTGATCCATCCAAATGATTTCGCCCAACTTGGCGAATACTGGAAACAATTTGAGAAGGCAAAAGATGGTGAGATTTTTGAGATTGAGTACCGTATGAAGCACAAAGATGGTTCTTGGCGGTGGTTAGTCAGTCGGGAAAGTGTATTTAGCAGAACTGCTGATGGCAAACCGAAGCAGCGCATCGGTACGGCGACTGATATTACTGCTCGCAAATTGGCAGAAGAGGCGCTACAAAAATCGGAAGCGCAGTTCCGACAATTAGCGGAACGGGAAGCACTGCTGAATCGCTTAGCAAACCAAATTCGCAATTCGCTGGATATCAACACGATTTTAGAAACTACGGTGCAAGAGATTCGCTCTCTGCTGCAACTAGATAGCTGTTTGTTTATCTGGTATCTTCCGAATGGCAAAGACGATCGCTCTAAGCTACCCGCTTGGCATGTGGTGCATGAAGCTAAGAATTCCGATTTGCCAACGCTTTTGGGTTACTACTTGACTGATGCAACTAAAAAGTGCTTTCGAGCGATCGCTAATTTAGAAATTATCCGCATCGATGATATCGAAGCCGTAACCAATCCAGTTGAACGGCAATTCTTTTTAACTTTGGGCTACAAATCTTTACTCGATGTGCCACTGCAAACCTCTAGCGGTGCAATTGGTATGATTGCCTGTGGTTCTTGTATAGACTGGCGCGGGTGGAAAGATGATGAAGTAGAACTGCTGCAAGCGATCGCCGTACAGCTGGCGATCGCGATCTCTCAAGCGGAACTTTACACTCAAACGCAAAATTCTGCCCGTATTGCCCAAGAAAAAGCTAACCAACTCGAAGTTACTTTGCAAGAACTGCAACAAACCCAAGCGCAGCTAATTCAAAGCGAAAAAATGTCTTCTTTAGGACAAATGGTAGCAGGAATCGCTCACGAAATCAACAATCCTACGAGCTTTATTTACAGTAATATTCAACCCGCTAGCGAATATATCAATGACTTGTTTAACCTGCTGGAACTGTATCAAAAAAATTATCCCGATCCAGCGGTGGAAATCCGCGATAAAATAGAAACCATTGACTTAGATTTTTTAGTAAAAGATTTACCTAAATTGCTAAATTCGATGCAGGTGGGAGCCTCCCGCATCCGAGACATCGTGCGTAGCTTGCGAACGTTTTCTCGCCTCGATGAAGCCGATATGAAAAAGATAGATATTCATCAAGGCATCGATAGCACTTTGATGATTTTAGAACATCGCTTGAAAAAAGTCGGAAGCTTCTCAGGTATTCAAATTATCAAAGAGTATGGAAAGTTACCCTTAGTCGAGTGTTATGCCGGACAACTCAATCAGGTGTTTATGAATATCCTGGTTAATGGGATTGATGCTTTAGAAGAGGGTAGTAGGGAAGAATCTCACCCAATCCCTAAAATTCGGATTCGCACTTCTGTTGTAGAGGGTAATCAAGTTTTAATTCAAATTGCTGACAATGGCCCAGGGATGACAGAAGAGGTGCAGCGGCGGCTATTCGATCCGTTTTTTACGACTAAACCAGTGGGGTCGGGTACGGGATTGGGAATGTCTATCAGTTATCAAATTATCGAGAAGCATGGCGGTCAATTGCAGTGTATTTCTTCTCCAGGTAAGGGGGCAGAATTCTTGATTTATATTCCGATTAAAAGCCTTAACCAAACGCGCACAGCGGGGGTGTAATTAAACTCGATTGACACATGATATCAAATCCGGTTGCATCGGAATGATCGGCCTTTCTTGGGAATTGGGAATTGGGAATTGGGAATTGGTAATTGCTAATTGGTAATTGCGCCTACAGGTCGTAATTCCGATGCAACCGCACTCATAGCACCGCTAGCAGTACGCGATCGTCTAAACTCTGCCAAATTACCCCAACTTCCTGAAACCGGGCATCCCGCAGGAAAGCTTCGTGCAGGTCGAGGATTGGTTGATGATCGGTATGCCGCCCGCCAAAGCGGCGATCGCGCTCCTGGAATAATTCTTTCAATTCTGGCTCTTTAGCTAGTGCTTCCCACCAACTGCTGCAATCTTCCACAACTCGCTCCTGGAAAGCTTCTTTTTCCTGACGCGCGCTCAAATTTTTGGAGATTTGCCTCAAAGTTGGCTTAGAAGGAGGGAAAGGCATAACGTCCCCGTTGAGCAGCAAGCCACCCGGACGCAGTAACTGGGCCAATTGTTTGTAAACTTGCTGTAAGCGATCGCTAGGCAACCAGTGCAGCGCTGTTGTCGTCAGCACCGCATCGAAGTGTGCTTCTCCAACCAGTTCTATCCAATCATCTGCCATCAAATCCGCTTCCACCCAACGCAGACGACCGTTTACATCGCCCAAAGCCCCCATACCAATCGCTAAAAGCACCGGGTCTATATCAAAAGCCACGCACCTAGCTCCTGGAAAGCGTTCCAGAAGACGCTGACTTATAGCCCCCGGTCCGCAAGCCAAATCCAGGGCGACAAACTCAGCAGGCATCTGTACCTCAAGCACGTCCAACATCACTTTAAAACGGGCTTCCCGGTGAGGTATGTATCCAGTCTGCTGTGCATCCCAACGTTGTAGCCAACTTTGCCAGTCAATTTTCGATTTGATATTGTGCATTTTGCTGCTGCCGTATCACTAGAAAAATAAAAATCGGAGTTAAATGGAGCCAATGTAGGCATATTGATACCCTTCTTGGGAGTGCAACTTTACGAATTTATCAAGAGTGTTGCCGACTCTTAACTTTCCAATTCGCACTTCCAACCGTTTCTCGGATTGCACGACAACCTTGCCAACATACTTAACCCCATCTTTGACAGTCATCGCGATATCGCCGGTCTGCCAACCAATATCGTAATTCTGGCGGGGTTTGGAACAAGGGAACCCAAACTTGTCCATCCGACACCTGCGGCGGGTACCTTGTCCTTTGCAGGTAATTGATAACGGTTTAAAAGTTAATACTTTTAACGATTGAACTTGACCAACGCAAGCAGCATCTAGCCAGTGGGTTTTAGGCAATTGCAACCGAGTTCGGTTAAACTTGGTTAAACCGCCTGAACCAGATGAAACAGGTAAACCCGTTTCTTTTAATCGATTGAACAAAGTCCATCGGGTTGAATTAACCGCCGCCGTATCTCTGAGAGGACATTTTGCTTGAGACAAAATCCGTTTCAGCATATCCGAGTTTTTGGCAAGAAATTGCTCAATGGTTTTAGTCCCCTTTTTGATATTGGATTTTTCACAAGCGATGCAGAGGTTAGAGATCCGATCGGAACCGCCTTTCGATCCCGGATGAATGTGTTCCACTTGCAATGGCACGTTCTCAACACCGCAATAAGCGCATTTGTGTTCCCACTTTTCAAGCAAATATTCCCGAACTTCGTAGCCGAACAGATCTCCTTGCTGGTACTCAATCCCTGAAATTTCAGGATTTTCTAATTGCTGCAAGTCGAACTTAACAAGCTCAATAACAATTGAGCCGATGGGCGCGAATCGGATAAATTTGTTCACCCAGGTAATCGTTGTTTCGACTCGGTGCTGCAAGCTCTTGGCTAACCAGCCTTTGGAACGAGTGCGGTGCGCGGAAACGCGGCGAAGGGTACCGAGTATGGCGACTTCTTCGCGACATGCGTTGGTTGCGCCGCGTTTCTAATTTAGCTCTAATCGCTTGTCCACGGTGTTCCAATTCGGCAGCGAATACAACTTTTTCGCCTTGCAGTAACGCCATTCCAGTAGTTTTAGAACCCGGATCGATCTTTAACTCCAAGGGCTTGAGTATTGAAGAAACCGAACGGGATTGTTTGAGAATGATGACAAAGGGAAACCTGCGAAACACAGCAGGGATTCCGGCTTTTAATAACCTGCGCGCCTGACCTGGATGAATCGGGTTCAGGGGCTGTTTTTCAGAATCTATGACTAAGACAAAATTAGACATTTAAGTCCTCCCTTGCGGGGTAATGTTTGCTGCGACCCTGTTATCTCCCGGTACTCTGTCCGATGCACTTCCTCTACCCAATCTCAGATGTTTAACAGCCCACTTGCAGAAACTTGGGACTAGCGAATCTTTGGCGTGCGAACTTTAACGCCTAGAGATAACGGCTGCTAAATCAAAATTCAGCGGTCTGGAGTAGCTGAAGTCAACCAGATCGCTCCGGTTTACTCCAAATTGGTGCTACCCTTGGATCTAACCAAATTTCCAGTCCTTCCGCCAAAGCGTTGAAGCCGAACACCGTCACCAAAATTGCCACACCAGGAGCAATTACCAGACGGGGAGCCACCTGCATGAAGGCGCTTGCATCTACAAGCATTGTCCCCCACTCTGGCGACGGAGGCTGAATGCCCAACCCCAGGAAGCTCAGTCCCGCAATAGCCAGCAGGCTAGCTCCCACATCTAAGCTAAGTTGCAGTGACATACTCCTACCCTGAATCAAAGATTACAGGGTAGGCTTCCAACAGCCCGATGAAGGGTGTGTAGGATTTCCTTCGTGGTACTCTGATCCATAGTTCCAACTACGGTTAATTTCCCACTATGGCGTTTTATGCTTGGGAAAATGCCCAACCCAAGCCTTTTCAGGTTGATTGCCGCGTTAATATCACGGTCAACTTTCAAAGCATAATGCTCATCCCAATAGTCTCTGATGGTGCAATCGGTGAAGATGATTTCATTCCGATAGCAGAGAACCATTGACTCGTTGTGCAGGTTTTTGTGGAATGACGACTGCTCCAGCTTTTGCGGCTATGTAGTCCAGCTTCTTGAAAAAGTTACCAAACGCGGCATCCGTCCAGGATTTATTGAGTCCCGATTTTGCAGATTGACCGTTAGGGAGAAAAGTCCCATCATCCGCCTGTTTTGCTTTGTTGCGTTTGGTCAAACCTTTGAGATTGAGGTCTTCAGGAAAGAAGACCTTCTTTCCAGTTCTCACTAACTTGTGAGCGGTCTTGTAATGAAAATCTTTGCGAGAACGGGCAATGCGTTGATGCTGTTTTGCTTCGCGTTTTGCCAGTTTGCGACGTGCCTTGCTGCCTCGCTTACGTTTATTGCGTTTGGTTGAAATGCGGTCAAGCTTGGCTTGATTCTTCCTGAGTGGCTTCAGTGAGGGGATTTTTTCACCTTCTGAAGTTGCCAGATAAACATCTTCATTCAGCACAGCATCCATACCGAGTGAGTTGTCCCAAGTCGGAATCACACCGTCAGGAACAAAGTCTGGGACAGTGGGAGGATCCAGCATCATCTGCATGAACCAACCGTCAGCTTTTTTGGTAACACTGACTTGCTTAATGGTGAATCCTTCCGGGATTTCTCGGTGCATTCGCACTTTGACGACTCCCAGTTTAGGTAACCGGATGAACATCCAATCCTTGCGAATCAGAGAGATCTTGATTGCCTTACCATCTGCAAACGTCATCGTTCTAAAGTCTGCAACACTCTTAAATCGGGGCGATCCTGACTTATTCCCGTTGCTATCCCCCACTGTAAAACGTTCAAAGGCTTTGTCTACTCGCTGCGATACTTCCTGTAAAACACTGGCATCCACGCGAGAGAAATCAAGCAATTCACCGCTATGCCAAACCTTGACTAAATCCTGCTTCAGAATTGGCAACTGTTTTTTCTGAGCATAAAAGTTTGGTTTGTCGCGTAAGTCCGCAATGCTGCTCACCAACGGGCAAGCATCAACACGAGTTCGATTCATTTCCCACCAATCAAACCTGTCTCCCAACTGGCGGTTATACCAATAGCGACAAATTCTGAGCCATTCATTTAGCTCAAGTTTGTGTTTAGTGTCTGGATAGAATCGATCCTGAAATGTTGTCTTCATTGCGTTACGACCTTTACGCTTGACTTAGTGTTATCATAGCCAAAGCCAAATATTTAGTGTCAAGGACATGAGTAAAGATTTTATCCACAAGGCAAGAGGAGTTTCAGACCTTAAGTGTCATTTAGTGTTAAATACAAAATACAGACGAAAGGTTTTCAACGAACCAATGCTGATCAGGCTCGAAGAGATTTTCAAAGAACTCATGGAAAAATGGGAGGGGCGGTTAATTGAGTTCAACGGAGAAGTGGATCATGTTCACTTGCTGATTCAGTACACCCCTCAGACCGAACCGAGTAAACTCATCAACAACCTGAAAACGGTTTCCAGTCGATATCTCAGAAAAGAATTTGCAGAGCGCATCAATGAATTTTATCGGAAAGATGTCTTATGGACAAACGGCTACTTCATTGCGTCCTGTGGCGGCGTAACGGTTGAACAGCTTAAGCAATACATTGAAGATCAAGATCGTCCTATTGAGTAGCTTAGGAGATTGCTCGTTTCGTCGTTGCTGTCCTTCCTGTTTTCGCTTCGCTCAAAATCAGTCAGACAGCACTCCTCAACTCACACGGCTTTCACCTTAAAAATTATGGTGTGGGGACTCCCGCCTGCCTAGCTAGAGCTATTGCTGCGATGCTCCAAAACTGCGTTGCTAGGGGGGAGCGTGCTATGCTACTTTACCCTGCGGGTTTGGATTACATTGCCGCATTTTTTGGTTGTTTGTACGCTGGGGTTGTTGCTGTACCTGCTTATCCACCGCAATTTAATCGCTCGATGTCGCGGATGACTGCGATCGCACTAGATGCAGAAGCTAAGGTAGCACTTACTACCACAGAAATTTTATCCAGAGTAGAGCGTCAGATTTGTGACATCCCAAATTTACAAACTTTGCAATGGTTAGCTACAGATGCAAACGCCTCTAATTTGGAAAATAGCTGGCGGGAATCACAGATAAATGGCGATACATTAGCTTTTCTTCAATACACTTCGGGTTCGACGGCTACACCAAAAGGCGTGATGGTGAATCATCGCAATCTTTTGCACAACCAGCGACTGATTCAGACAGCTTTTGGACATACAGAAGAATCGATCGTCGTAGGTTGGTTACCCCTTTTCCACGACATGGGTTTGATCGGGAATGTACTTCAGCCTTTGTACTTGGGTATTCCCTGCATTCTCATGTCGCCAATGTCTTTTTTGCAACGTCCCATCCGTTGGCTGCAAGCTATTTCTCGCTACAAAGCTACCACCAGCGGTGCGCCGAATTTTGCTTACAATTTGTGCATTCGCCAAATATCTCCCGAACAGCGAGAGACTCTCGATTTAAGTAGCTGGGAAGTTGCTTTTAACGGTGCTGAACCTGTCCGCGCTGAAACCCTCGATCGCTTCGCAGCTGCGTTTGAGCCTTGCGGCTTTCGCCGAGAAGCTTTCCACCCCTGTTACGGAATGGCGGAAACAACTTTGATTGTTTCTGGTGGTTTTAAGGCAACTTCGCCAAAGATTCAATCTGTCGAAAGTGCAGCCTTAGAACAAAATCGCATAGTTACAAACGAGCGGAAAGATATTGGTACGCAAAAGCTAGTCAGTTGCGGTCACCCCCTAGAAGATACTCAAATTGTTATTGTCCATCCTGATAGTTTAACTTGTTGCCAACCTGATGAAGTGGGTGAAATTTGGGTCGCCGGTTCTAGCGTAACTCAGGGTTATTGGAACCGGGAAGAAGAAACGAAACGCAGTTTTTCCGCTTACTTGGAGAATAGCAGGCAAGATGCCTGCTCCACAGGGCCATTTCTCCGCACGGGAGATTTAGGATTTTTGCACGAAGGCGAATTGTTTATTACGGGTCGTCTGAAAGACTTAATTATTATCCGAGGTCGCAACCATTATCCCCAAGATATCGAACAAACAGCAGAACAAAGCCATCCGGCGTTACAACTGGGTGCGGCGGCGGCGTTTTCGATCTTAATTGCAGGTGAAGAACGATTGGCTGTAGCTTTGGAAGTGAAACGCAGTTACTTACGGAATCTGAAGCATGAGGAAATAATTGGAGCTATACGTGGGGCGATCGCACAAAATTACGAACTGCAAGTTTATGCTGTATTGTTACTCAAAACTGGCAGCATTCCAAAAACTTCTAGCGGCAAAATTCAACGCCACGCTGCCCTTGTTGGTTTTCTAGAAGGAAGTTTGGATATTGTCGCCAGCAGTATTTTAGAAGCATCCTATATTTCCGAACAGGAAGATAATCTTACTCGCGAAGCTTTACTAGCAATAGAACCGCAATTGCGCCTATCTCGGCTGGAAACTTATCTTCAGCAGCAGGTAGCACAAATTCTTAAAGTAGAGCCATCAGAGTTGAACCCGAAACAGCCCTTGAGTTATGTGGGACTAGACTCATTAACGACTGTCGAACTGAAGAACAATATTGAAACTAATCTAGGTGTAGTCTTACCTGTAACCAGTTTCCTAAATGGTGGAAACATTACCCAGTTGGGAATCGAAATACTCGCAATACTAAACGGGGAAAGGGAAGAGTCTAATCCCAATCACCAATCACCAATTACCAGTCACCAATCACTTTCCTACGGTCAGAAAGCTTTGTACTTTTTGCACCAACTCGCACCAGATAGCCCTGCATACAATATTGTAGGTGCTGTTCGCATTCGGGAAGATTTGGATATTCCTGCTTTACAACGCGCTTTTCAGACATTAGTAAATCGCCATTTTTATGGGCGGATAACTTTTAGATATTTTCAGGGTGAAACTGTTGGGCGAGTTGACGAGGATGTGGAAGTTTGTTTCTTGGAGGAAGACGCTTCGAGTTGGAGTGAGGCGTACTTGAAAGATCGCCTAATTAAGGAAGCTTACCGTCCCTTCAATTTAGAAAAAGGGCCATTACTGCGGGTGAATTTGTTTGTTTGTTCGCCACAAGAACACATCTTATTGCTAGTCGTACATCATATCATCGCTGATTTCTGGTCTTTGGCAGCGATCGCACAAGAGTTAGGCATACTTTATCAAGCAGAAAAAAACAAAACAGAGGTCAATCTCCCCGAACAGACGGTGCAATATACCGACTATGTTAGCTGGCAAAAAGAAATGTTGGCGGGAGAAGAAGGAGAACGGCTTTGGAAATATTGGCAGAAGCAATTGGCAGGTGAATTGCCCGTTCTGAATTTACCAACTGATAGACAGCGCCCCCCAGTTCAAAGTTATCGCGGTGCTGCTTATTCCTTCAAGCTGAGTTCAGAACTAACTCAACAACTTAAAACTCTTAGCCGCACCAAGGGAACTACTCTTTACATGACCTTGCTAGCAGCTTTTCAAGTATTGCTTTACCGATATACAGGTCAAGAAGATATTTTGGTTGGTTCCCCTACTGCTGGAAGAAGTCGCGCTCAATTGGCGGGAATAGTTGGATATTTTGTTAACCCGGTAGTTTTGCGATCAAATCTTTCGGGAAACCCAACATTTGAGGCATTTCTTGACAAATTACGTCAAACTGTGCTAGACGCTTTTGAACATCAAGATTATCCTTTTGGATTATTGGTAGAGCGAATTGTGCCAGTAAGAGAACCGAGTCGATCGCCTCTTTTCCAAGTTATGTTTGTTTTGCAGAAAGCGCATTTGCCAGAGTTAGAAAGTTTGGCATCGGTAGCGTTGGGAGAAACGGGAACCAAAATAAAACTCCGAGAACTGGAACTAGAATCTTTGGCGATTGAACAGCGGGTGAGTCAGTTCGATTTAACGCTGACAATGGGTGAAGTGAATGGTTCGCTGTCGGCGGCTTTTCAATACAATACTGATTTGTTTGATGCTGGGACAATGGCGCGAATGGCAGGGCATTTTCAGACATTGCTGGAAAGTGCGATAGGGCATCCGCCCCGCTACGCGAACGCTAATCCACAGCAGTCTATTTCAACATTACCGATTTTGACAGAAAGAGAGCGGCATCAGTTACTTGTGGAATGGAATAATACCGAAGTTGATTATAAGAGTGATGTTTGTTTGCATCAATTATTTGAAGCGCAGGTAGAAAAGACACCTGATGCTGTGGCGGTAATCTTTGAAAAAGAACAACTTACTTACCGGGAACTGAACCAAAAAGCCGATCGACTGGCGCAATATCTGGAAACTTTGGGTGTAAAGCCAGAAGTTATGGTGGGAATTTGCATCGAGCGCTCAAGAGAAATGGTAGTCGGTATTTTGGGAATTCTCAAAGCTGGCGGCGCTTACGTACCTATTGACCCGACTTATCCGCAGGAGCGTTTGGCGTTCATGGTTGAGGATGCCTCCGTGCCAGTTTTGTTAACGCAAGAACGGCTTTTAGAAATTCTTCCGGAACACAAAGCTGTTGTAGTTTGCTTGGACAAAGATTGGGAAACTAAAGTAGAGATTGAAAATACAATCCAAAATCCGCATTCCCAGGCGGGAGCCTGGGAACGAGTCAATCCGGAAAACTTGGCTTACGTCATCTATACTTCTGGGTCTACAGGTAAGCCAAAAGGAGCGATGAACACTCACAAAGGAATTTGCAATCGTTTGCTGTGGATGCAGGATGCTTATCAGTTAACATCGAGCGATCGCGTATTGCAAAAAACCCCTTTCAGCTTCGATGTTTCCGTCTGGGAATTTTTCTGGCCTTTAATAACTGGCGCTACTTTAGTTGTAGCTAAACCGGGAGGTCATCAAGATAGCGCTTATCTGGTAAAGACGATCGCCGAAGAAAAGATTACCACGATCCATTTTGTTCCCTCAATGTTGCAAATATTTTTAGAGGAACAGGGGTTAGAAACTTGTCAATCTTTAAGGCAAGTAATGTGCAGTGGGGAAGCACTACCTTGGCAATTGCAAGAGCGTTTCTTTACTCGTTTAAATGCAGAACTGCACAACTTGTATGGGCCAACAGAAGCCGCCGTGGATGTGACCTTCTGGCGTTGCAATTCAGAAATCGGGGCGGGCAAGATGCCCACCCCACAAAACCAATCCAATTCTTGTGGGGTAGGCGCGGGCAAGATGCCCACCCCACAAAACCAATCCAATTCTTGTGGGGTAGGCGTCCCGCCTGCTCCTAGAGCCGATGAAGGCGACTTTTGCAAGAGGTCTATTGTTCCCATCGGTCGTCCAATTGCCAATACACAGATTTATTTGCTAGATGCTAATTTGCAACCAGTGCCTGTGGGAGTTCCGGGTGAACTGCACATCGGCGGCGTGGGAGTGGCGCGAGGCTATTTAAATCGTCCCGATCTGACGGCGGAAAAATTCATTTCAAATCCCTTTAGAGCGAGCGCCAAACTCTACAAAACAGGGGATTTGGCGCGTTACTTACCAGATGGCACGATCGAATATTTGGGACGCATCGATCGCCAGGTAAAAATTCGCGGTTTCCGCATTGAGTTGGGAGAAATTGAAGCGGCGTTGCAGCAACATCCTAATTTGCGAGAAGCGATCGTTTTGGTGCGAGAAACAAAGGAAAAATCTTTGCAAGTTAATTTAGTCAACGACCTGGAGGATACTGAATCTATCAGTGAGTTGCGCCGCTTCTTGAAGGGAAAACCGGAATCTGAGAAACCTGCTGATAAAAGATTGATTGCCTATTGCGTTAAGAACGAACAACCTGCACCAACAGTTACCGAATTGCGCCGTTTCTTGAAAACTAAACTACCTGAGTATATGGTGCCTTCAGCTTTCGTAATGTTGGATGCGCTGCCTTTGACGCCAAACGGAAAGATCGATCGGCGAAATCTTCCCGATCCTGGTGTTGTGCGACCAGATATCGAAAAAGCTTTTGTGGCTCCTCGCACCCAAATAGAAGCAACTTTGGCTGAGATTTGGAGTCAAGTTCTTGGCATCGAACAAGTAGGAATTCAAGATAACTTTTTTGAGTTGGGAGGAGATTCGATTCGCAGTATACAAGTGCGATCGCAAGCGCAAGCTAAAGGTTTAAACTTCTCGCTGCCAGATTTATTCCAACACCAAACCATCGAAAAGCTGGCACAAGAAATTACTATTGTTGAAGCGAGTTCTTGATCAACTGGCAAAACAGAGAAGTTCAGTTTAATTTCTGAAGAAGACCGCAAAAAATTACCGGATGGTGTGGAAGATGCTTATCCATTGGCTCGCATCCAAGCCGGACTGATTTATCACAGTCAATACACTCCTGACTCGCCGATGTATCATGACATTTTCTTTTATCATCTGCGAGTTCGTTTCGATGAAAAACTGCTACGGGAAGCGGTGCAGCAGGTTGTCGATCGCCACGCCATCTTGCGGACTTCGTTTGATTTAATTAACTTTAGCGAACCGTTGCAGTTGGTGCATAAAACAGTTAACGTTCCGTTCCAGGTGGAGGATTTGCGATCGCTATCGCCTGCACAACAAAAAGAAGCGATCGCTAACTGGATAAAAGCCGAAAAAAGTCACAATTTTGATTGGAGTTCACCGCCACTGATTCGCTTTTTCGTTCACCGTCTCACCGATGACTCTTTTTATATCTTCTTGAGTTTTCACGACTGCATTCTTGACGGATGGAGTACCGCCTCTTTACTGACTGAATTACTCCAACGTTATAGCGATCTAATTCATGGAAAAACTTATCCCATCGAGTCACCGCCGAGTATTTCGTACCGAGATTTCGTAGCCTTAGAAAGGTCAAATATAGAATCTCCAGAATGTCAAGAATATTGGCGTCAAAAACTGAGCGATTTGGTGATTGCTAAATTGCCTCGTTGGACTCCTACTCACTCGGAAAATCAAAGTCCTCAGATGGGTGTATTGAATGTAGAAATATCATCTCAGCTTTCTGATAAACTAAAAAAATTAGCTCTGTTGGCAGAAGTTCCCATCAAACATATCTTACTTGCCGCACACATCAGAGTAATGAGTTTGCTTTCTGGTGAGTCTGATATTTTAACAGGTCTTGAATCTAACGGTCGATTGGAAGAAGCCGACGGAGAAAAGACGCTGGGAGTTCATCTAAATACAGTACCTTTTCGACTGAAACTGACGGGAGGAACTTGGATAGAGTTGGTGCAGCAAGTCTTTGAATGCGAACGAGAGTTATTACCTTTCCGGCGTTATCCTTATGCCGATTTGCAGAAAATTAACGGCGGACAGCCTTTGGTAGAAACTGTCTTTAATTACACTCACTTCCACGTCTACGAAAATCTGGAAGCTGTCAAAGATATGGAAATTTTAGGCGGTCAAGGTTTTGGAGAAACTAATTTTACTTTTAGGGCTGAATTTAATCGCAATCATGCTTCGGATTGCATTCAACTCGATTTAGAGTGCGACATGACGAAGATAGGAAAGCAGCAATTAGAAGCGATCGGCAGTTATTACACCGAGACGTTGAAGGCGATGTCATATCAGCCGTTTGGACGCTACGAATCTCTATGTCTTCTCTCGGAAAAAGAACGGCATCAAGTGTTAGTTGAGTGGAATAATACGGAGACTGAATATAAGCAAGACTGGTGCATTCATGAATGGTTTGAAGCTCAAGTTGCAAAAACTCCCGATGCAGTTGCGGCAGTTTTTGAACGCGAGCAATTGACTTACCGAGAATTGAACGATCGCGCTAATGCGATCGCACATCACCTGCAAAGTTTAGGGGTTGGTTCCGATGTTTTGGTGGCTCTTTGCGTAGAGCGATCGCTAGAAATGCTAGTCGGCATTCTCGCCATTCTCAAAGCAGGAGGTGCTTACGTTCCTCTAGACCCTGCTTATCCCAAATCGCACATCGCTTTTATTGTGGAGGATATCCAAGCACCAGTTCTTTTAACTCAAAAGCGATTAGTTTCAGAACTCCCAAAAACTCAGGCAAAAATAGTATGTTTGGACTCCACTTTCGATATCGCGAAGGAGAATCCTATAAATAAAACCACTCCTGAAAATATAGCCTATGCAATCTATACTTCAGGTTCTACAGGACGACCAAAAGGAGTGTTGGTAACTCACCAAAACTTAGTTTATTCAACTAATGCGCGAATTGCTTATTATAGCGGTTTGCAGCAGTATGAGGTACACCTTCCTTCGCGGTGTGCGGGCAGCATTAATGCTGCCCGCACACTGCTGCCAAAAGGCTGTACCTCACTCGCTTGCAATCCGCTGTATCAAGAACCCGTCCGCAGTTTCTTATTAGTTCCTTCCTTCGCATTTGATAGTTCAATTGCCGTCATTTTTTGGACACTTTGTCAAGGGGGTAAACTGGTAATTCTCAAGGAAGGATTGCAGAAAGATATTTTGCAATTGGCGAGAGCGATCGCAAATCATCGCGTCTCCCATTGGTTAAGCGTTCCCTCGCTTTACGAAGCGCTTTTAGAACATATAGAAGCAAGTCAGCTTGTTTCTTTGCGTACCGTTATCGTAGCAGGAGAATATTGTGCAAACGAATTAGTTGAACGTCATCGGAAGATGTTACCAAATACATCTCTATTCAACGAATATGGGCCAACAGAAGCCACAGTTTGGAGCAGTGTTTATAATTGTCTAGCTCGTAACGATCGAACATCTGTTCCTATCGGTCGTCCGATAGCAAATACCCAAATTTACCTGCTAAATTCTCACTTACAACCAGTACCGATTGGAGTTGGTGGCGAGGTATATATTGGCGGACTGGGAGTGACGAAAGGCTATCTCAATCGTGCAGAATTAACAGCCGAAAAGTTCATTCCAAATCCATTTGATTCAAAAGGCGATCGCCTTTACAAAACTGGAGATTTGGCGCGATACCTTCCTGATGGTAATATAGAATTTCTCGGACGCACAGATCATCAAGTCAAAATCAGAGGATACCGCATCGAACTAACACAAATTGAAGCGGTATTGAAGCAATATCCAAATGTGCAAGAGGCTGTCGTTATAGTTAGGGAAGAACAAACAGGTAGCAAACGCTTAGTAGGTTATGTAGTGCCAAAACAAAAATCTGCGCTTACAAGCGATGAATTGCGGAATTTCCTAAAACAAAAATTGCCCGAATACACGATACCCCATGCCTTTGCGATGCTGGATGCACTACCATTGACTCCCAATGGAAAAGTAGATAGACAAAATTTACCAGCACCCGAACAGTTGCAGTCTGATGATGAAAAAAAGGCTCGCCTCTTAAAAATGCTGGAACAACTTTCTGAAGAAGAAGTAAAAGCAATGCTGGCTATAAAAAGTTTTCAAACCAATAGTAACGGCTAGAAAAGATGCTTTAAATGCTGTTACTTTTGCCTTTGAAAATATACCGTAAACAGACTAATTTAAGGAGATAATACGTGAAGGAACTTTTAAAGCGTATCGAGGAACTTTCCCCAGAAAAGCGCCAACTTCTGGAAATGCTAATGAAGGAAGAGGTTACAGGGATACAAGCTACTTATGTAGAACCTCGCACGCCTGTTGAAGAGGTGCTGACAACGATTTGGGGTCAGGTACTTGGGAGCGATCGCGTGGGGATCCACGACAACTTTTTAGAATTAGGAGGAGATTCAATTAAAAGCATTCAGGTTGTAGCTAAATCCCATAAAGCAGGTCTTCAACTTAGTAGCAATCTACTTTTTCAATATCCAACAATTGCCGAATTAGCAACCGTTATCGACATAACTTCTGCAATTCACATAGAACAGAGATCAGTAGTAGGATCTGTGCCTCTGACTCCTATCCAAAAATGGTTTTTTGAGCAAAACTTTCAGGAACCATCACATTGGAACCAAGCAGTTTTGTTAGAATTACAGCCTGGTGAAAACCCGGCTTTATTAGAAGAGGTTTTCCAACATTTGCTCGTCCATCACGATGCACTGCGCCTCCGATTTACACAAACAGAAGGAGTTTGGCAACAAATCAATGCAGATGCGTCAGAAAAAGTCTGTTTCTCTCAATTAGATTTATCAAATTTAGCCGAATCAGAACAAAAATCTGAGATTGAAAAAATAGCAACGGAATTACAAGGTAGCCTGAATTTGTCGCAAGGGCCATTAATGAAAGTTGCTTTCTTCGACCTCGGTGCTAACAAATCGAGCCGTCTGCTAGTAATTATCCATCATTTAGCAGTAGAAGCTGTTGTTTCCTTCCAAATACTGATGGAAGATATCCAAACAGCTTTCATGCAACTTAGAAATCGAGAAGCCGTTTGTCTACCACCGAAAACGACTTCTTTTCAACAATGGTCTCGGTTACTGATGGAGTACGCACAGTCGCCACAACTTAAGCAAGAATTGGCTTACTGGTTAGCAGAACCCCGGAAGCAAGTTAAGCCTTTACCTGTAGACTATCCAGAAGGCTCTAATATTGAAGCATCAACTCGCATTTTATCAGTCTCGTTCACAAGAGAAGAAACCGATCTTTTGCTTCACCAAATCCCGGCAAATTACCACATCCAAATTAATGAAGTGTTGCTGACAGCCTTGGTAAAAACTATTTCCCAATGGACGGGGACGAGTGCTGTTTTAATCGACATGGACAGCCACGGACGGGAAGAGGTTATTCAAGGTGTGGATATATCTCGCACCGTGGGTTGGTTTACCTCTCTATTTCCCGTGCTGTTCGAGATAGAAAATATTCAAACTCCGAGGTATACAATGATGTCAATTTCACAGCAGCTTCATCAAGTTCCGAACCGTGGGATTGGTTATGGTTTGCTGCGTTATTGTTGCAACGATGAGGCGATACAAGAGAACCTGCGAAATCTTCCCCAAGCAGAAATAATGTTTAATTACTTGGGTCAATTCGATAGTATCCTTCCTGAATCTTCTCCGTTTAAATTTGCCACAGAATCTTGCGGATCAACTTACAGTCCTCGCGGAAATAGAACCCACTTATTGCAAGTCCTGGGGAAAGTTTTTGAAGGACAACTTCAACTGACCTGGTTTTATAGTGAAAATATTCACCAAAAAACTACAGTAGAAGCGATCGCACAGCAATTTGTAGATACCTTGCGCTCGCTCTTAGCCGACTGCTAGCGAGCTAGAAATTGTAGGTTGGGTTTCCGTACTCTAACCAACCTACTTTGCTTCTCTCTTCTCTCTTATCTCTTCTCTCTTCTCTTCGCGCTCTTCGCGTCTTCGCGGTTCAAAAAAACTTTAAAATGTGCGGAATAGTAGGAATTTTATCAAAAGAAAAACCAATTTCAGCAGATGCTTTAGCAACAGCAACCCAACAGCTAAATCATCGCGGGCCAGATTGCCAAAATCAGTGGATTGCTGACCATCAAAAAGTAGGATTGGGTCATGCTCGACTCAGCATTATTGACCTGTCAACCGGAAACCAACCCATCGCCAACGAAGACGAACAATTGCACGCTGTAGTCAATGGCGAATTTTACGATTTTGAACGAATTCAGCAGGATTTGAAACAACGGGGACACAGACTTCGCACCCATTCCGACAGCGAGATTGTGCTTCACCTTTATGAAGATTTTGGCACTCAATGTTTGTCTGATCTCAGAGGTGAATTCGCATTTATATTGTGGGACGAATCGAAACAAACCTTGTTGGCTGCACGCGATCGCTTCGGCATCAAACCGCTTTTCTATTCAATAGTAAACAACACCCTTTATTTAGCTTCAGAAGCGAAAGCATTATTCGCCGCAGGCATCCCCGCACGTTGGGATCGCGAGTCATTTTTCCAACAGCTATTTGCTTATGTAAACCCAGATCGCACATTATTTGCAGGCGTCTATCAAGTGCCACCAGGTCACTACCTTTTGGCAAGGCCCCAAGGCTTAAAAATAGTTCGTTATTGGGATTTATACTACCCAACAACTGATGCTATTAATCCTTCACACAACGATGCTGAATATATCGAACAATTTCGCGACAGATTAGATGAGGCGATTCGCATCCGTCTGCGGGCAGATGTACCAGTTGGCTGTTTTTTAAGCGGTGGAATTGATTCCTCTTCCGTGCTAGGAATGGCGGCAAAACACAGCGCGGAACCGATTCGGGCTTTTACCGTTACTTTTGATGGTACACCTTATGATGAAGGAGCGATCGCTCGCGAAACAGCAGCACAAGTCGGCGCTGATTTTCAGCCAATTCCACTCGCTCAATCCGATTTTGCAACTCATATTTCCGATACAGTATGGTACGCCGAAACATTAGGCATCAATCCCCACGGCGTCGCCAGATATCTACAAAGTCGTACCGTACACAATTCCGGTTACAAAGTCGTCCTATCCGGCGAAGGTTCTGACGAAATCTTAGCTGGATATAGCCATGCCAGACAGGATTTGCTGCATATTAACGCTGCTACTAAGAATACACCTTCTGCCTTAGCAAGCGTGCAGCAAACCTTGGGATTTGTTCCATCTTGGTTGAAAGAAATAGCGGTAAGCCGATCGTTTTTCCATATTCTCCTAGCACCTGATTACGCCGCCGAATTTGCCCAACGGGATGTGTATGGCACTTTTTTGAATCAGTTCGACGTGCCGGGTCAAATGCAAGGGCGATCGCCAGTCATTCAATCTCTTTATTTGTGGTCTAAATCAATTTTACCCAACTATATATTGTTCGCAGAACGTTTAGAAATGGCGCACGCCGTCGAAGTGCGTTTGCCATTTTTAGATCACCATCTTTTCGAGTTGGTACGCAATATGTCAGTCGAAATGTTGATTCGCGGAATCAAGGAAAAATATGTGCTGCGGGAGGCTGCTCGACCTGTTTTAACTGATACAGTTTACACTCGTCCAAAACAACCTTTTACTGCTCCACCCGCTACCCTAACAACAAATAATCAGCTTTATAAATTAATCCAAGATTCTTTGCGTAGTGATGCTATGGCATCAGTGCCATTCTTTGACCAAAAAACTGCTATCCAATTGCTGGATGAACTTCCCCAAATGCCTGAGCGCAAGCGCATCGCTTTAGACTCAATTCTTTTAATGATATTGTGTACGTACTTTCTTCATACTCGATACAATTTATAGTTCAAAAATCGGCATTTTGATAAATGGCATGAAGGTTTTTATTCTCATTTGGTTTGGACAACTTGTTTCGCTGATCGGTTCCGGTCTGACTGGCTTTGCACTGGGTATCTGGGTATACCAGCGCACTGGCTCTGTCACCGATTTCGCACTCATTTCTCTGTTTACTTTTTTACCTAGTATCTTGCTATTACCGCTAGCTGGTGCTTTTGTAGACCGCTGGAATCGGCGATCGGCATTGCTGGTGAGCGACTGTGGGGCGGGCATCAGTACGCTTACTATTGCTGTGCTGCTTTTTACTGGTCGATTGGCAGTATGGCAAATTTACTTAGCGGTGGCGGCTAGCTCGATTTTCAGAGCTTTTCATTGGCCTGCTTATAATGCAGCGATCGCGCAACTTGTCCCCAAAAAACATCTCAGTCGCGCCAGCGGCATGGTGCAGTTCGCACAAGCAAGTTCGCAACTTATAGCACCAGTATTAGCAGGTGTATTAGTTGGCACAATCCAAGTCCAGGGCGTCATCCTAATTGACTTTGCAACCTTTCTTTTCGCCTTCGTAACGCTGCTGTTTGTCCGCATTCCCAAACCCAAAACCACCACCGAAAGCGAAGAGGAAAAGAAATCTTTATTGCATGAAACATTATACGGCTGGACTTATATTTCCACACGCCCTGGACTGCTAGGACTGCTAATCTTTTACAGTTTTATCAACTTTACTTTAGGCATTGTGGAAGTATTGCTCACGCCTTTGGTCTTGAGTTTCGCCTCTACCGCCTTCTTGGGAACTATCTTATCTATTGGTGGTAGCGGTATGCTTTTGGGTAGCGTTGTAATCAGCGTATGGTCGGGGTTAAAACGCCGCATTTACTGTATACTTGGCTTCACGCTGTTGCAAGGTTTATTATTATGTGTGGCTGGGTTTCGACCCAGCGCCCCACTCATCGCCGCCGCAGCTTTTATTTTCTTATTCAGTCTGCCCTTAATCTTGGCTTCCAATCAAGCAATTTGGTTTAGCAAAGTTGCGCCAGATGTGCAGGGGCGGGTTTTTGCCGTACAACGCACGATCGGTTTATCATCTTTGCCATGTGCTTATATCATGGCTGGGCCGTTAGCCGATCGCATTTTTGAGCCACTTCTTACCGTCAATGGCCCACTAGCTAAAAGTATCGGACTTTTGATCGGCGTAGGGCCAGGGCGCGGCATTGGCTTAGTCTTCATTATCATGGGAATTCTTAATATCTTGGCAGTTGCGATCGCCTACCTCTATCCAAGTCTACGGTTAGTAGAAGATGAACTACCGGATATCATTGCAGAAATTGCATCTACCACAGACGAACACAAAAAGATAAACTAACAAAAACTCAGCCAACAACTATAAATTTCTCTCCTCCTCTTCTCCTCTGTGTCCTCTGCGCCTGGAGCGGTTCGTTTCTTCGGCAAACATGAAACCCAAATTAATCAAAGCATTTAAAATTTTTGGTACAAGTATGCTAGCGCTAACCGCTATAACTGGCGGGTTTGCTATATATACCGTTCGTCGATCGTGGCCCCAAGAAACAGGCACTATAAAACTATCCGGTTTAAAAGATAAAGTAGAAGTTTTTCGAGATAAATGGGGCGTACCGCATATTTATGCCTCAAATCAACACGATCTATTCATGGCTCAAGGCTATATCCACGCACAAGATCGCTTCTGGCAAATGGATTTTTGGCGGCATATTGGTTCGGGTCGCCTAGCAGAAATGGCAGGCTATTCCCAGGTGGATACCGATAAATTCCTGCGGACATTGGGATGGGCGCGTGTGGCACAACAAGAGTTCGCAAAAAGCGATCCAAACACAAAAGCAATCTTGCAGGCTTACGCAGATGGAGTGAATGCTTATTTACGCGATCGCCAAGGTGATTCTATTAGCTTAGAATACACTGTCCTCAAACAACTCAACCCAAATTATCAGCCCAAACCCTGGCAACCTCTGCACACTCTAACCTGGGTAAAAGCGATGGCATGGGATCTCAGCACCAGTCTTGACAGTGAAATCGAAAATGCTATTTTGTCCAAAACTTTGACACCATCTCAGATTAATGAACTCTTTCCCCCTTATCCTAAAAACCATCCGATAATTGTTCCTAACCCAAATAATACTATTAACTCTAATTCAACTGCTTCAGGACTTACGCACGACGATCTTAGAAACCGGGTTTCTTTGCGTAAGTCCTGTGCTTTAGTTAATCGTGCTAATACCACACTCGTTCCTAATTTGCAACCGCTAGTCGGACAGATTGCCACTTTAAAAACTTTATTAGGAAAAACTGGAAATGGCATTGGTTCAAACAGTTGGGTTATCTCAGGTAAGCGCAGCGCTACAGGCAAGCCTATTTTAGCTAACGACCCTCACTTGGGCATTCAAATGCCTTCAATTTGGTATCAAGTTGCACTGCACTGCACTTCCAAAACATCTGATTGTCCCTACAACGTTGGTGGGTTTTCCTTTGCAGGTATGCCGGGAGTTATTATCGGTCATAACGATCGCATTGCTTGGGGTTATACCAATGTCGATCCAGATGTAGCAGATTTGTATATTGAGAAAATCAATCCGAATAATCCCAACCAGTACGAATTTAATGGGAAATGGGTTGATATGAAACTTGTCCAAGAGAATATCCAAGTTGCTGGCAGTAGATCGCTTTCTCTGACAGTTCGTTACACCCGTCATGGCCCAATTATTTCAGATACTTATAAAGGACTGGAAAATTTTAGTAATAAGACTAGGATAAATCTACCCCAACATTACGCTATTGCCCTACGTTGGACAGCCCTAGAAACTGCCAATACTTTTCGGGCAGTTTTGCAGATGAACCGCGCTCAAAATTGGAATGAATTCCGCGCTGCTGCTAAAGAATTTGATGCGCCGTCCCAGAATCTGATTTATGCGGACACCAATGGCAATATTGGTGATCAAATGCCCGGAAAAATCCCGATTCGCGCTAGTGGCGACGGGAGCTATCCTGTTCCCGGTTGGACTGAAAATTTTGAATGGAAAGGTTACATTCCGTTTCCGCAACTTCCCTTCGCTTTTAACCCGCCCCAAGGTTATATTGTCACCGCTAACAATGCTGTAGTCGGCTCAAATTACCCATATTTAATTACAAAAGATTGGGATTACGGTTTCCGCGCTCAGCGAATTATCGAGACGATCGAGGCGCAAAAAGCTCCCATTTCTCTAAGCTATGTTCAGCAAATGCAGGGGGATAATAAGAACTTAAATGCTGCAAATTTAGTACCGATTTTGCTGAAGATTCCCTTAAATGACGCTCGCTGGGAACGAGTAGCGCATCCGCGCCGCTATCGCTATCGCAATATCCTGGTTGGTTGGGATTTTCAGCAAAATATGGATAAAGCTGCCCCTGCTTTATTTGAGACTTTTTGGAAACACCTTTTAGCCGACACATTTCATGATGACCTACCTAAAGATTACTGGCCTGATGGAGAAAATCGTTGGGTTGAAGTAATAAGTCGTTTGGTGCAGCAACCAAATAGCCCTTGGTGGGACAACAAGAAAACGCCGGACATTGAAAATCGCGATCGCATTTTTCGGCAAGCCTTTGCTGAAGCTGTGGACGAATTGGAAGGCAGCTTTAGCAAAGACCCAGCTAAATGGCGCTGGGGCAATTTACATACCGCTACTTTCCGCAATGCGACCTTGGGGCGATCGGGAATTGCTTTAATTGCAGCACTCTTCAATCGCGGCCCTTTTTCCGTTTCAGGGGGCAGTTCAATTGTCAATGCTACTGGTTGGAATGCAACTGAATCCTTTGAAGTAGCATGGTTACCTTCGATGCGGATGATTGTGGATCTGGACAACCTGCAAAACTCTCTGAGCATCCACACTCCTGGACAGTCCGGTCATGCCTTCCATCCACACTACGACAATATGATTGAACCGTGGCGAAAGATTCAATATCAACCCTTCATTTGGGAGCCAAGTGCAGTGCAAGCTAGTACCGAAGCCCGCCTAACGCTGACACCTCCTTAGCGCGTCTGCTGTATCTTGGGTTTCTTTACTCTCAGGACTTAGGCAAAAAAACTTTGGTGATACGAAAAATCGTGGGTTTAGAGGCGCGAGATTAACGCATCACCTTTGTTTTTGGCCCCGCGTGCGTAAGTCCTGACTCTGTGAGGCGGAGCCTCTAGATCTGCGTTACCAGGCAAGAGCCTGGTAACCAGGGGTATAACCAGGGGTATATAAAAAAATCCCCTGGTAGGGATACCAGGGGAAGAATGCGTCACATTTTATCCAACCAATTGAGGCAGCAACTCTCGTTGTTTTGCCATAATTTTGACTGAGCCACTATCGTCAACATCTACAATGGCTGTGTCTCCGTTTTGGATGCGACCGGATAGCATGGCTTCGGCTAAGCTATCTTCTAAACGTCGCATAATTACTCGCCGCAGTTCTCTTGCACCGTAGCTGGGATTGTAGCCTTCTTTGACTACTAATTCTTTGAACGGTTGGGTGAATTCTAGGCTAATTTCTTGTTCGGTTAAGCGATTAGCAACTTCGCGCAACATCAGGTCGGCAATTTTCACGATCTCTTCTTTTGTCAACTGACGGAAGACGATAATTTCGTCAACTCGGTTGAGGAATTCGGGTCGGAAGTATTGCTTCAGGTCGTCGTTGACTCGGTCGCGAATGCGGTGATAAGTCGCTTCGTTTTTGTCGTCGGAGAAGTCAAAACCCAGACCGCCGCCGCCTTTTTCAATCGCTTTTGAACCGATGTTCGAGGTCATGATTAGTAAGGTATTCTTGAAGTCTACTACTCGACCTTTGGCGTCGGTTAAACGACCGTCGTCTAACAGTTGCAACAGGGTGTTGAAGACATCGGGGTGAGCTTTTTCGACTTCGTCGAACAGGATGACCGAGTATGGTTTGCGCCGCACGGCTTCTGTTAGTTGTCCGCCTTCGTCGTAACCGACGTATCCGGGAGGCGAACCGATTAATTTAGAAACCGTGTGAGATTCCATAAATTCGGACATATCTAACCGAATCATCGCTTCTTCCGAACCGAAGAAATGAGCCGCGAGTGCTTTGGCTAATTCGGTCTTGCCCACGCCGGTAGGGCCGGAGAAAATAAAGCTGGCTATCGGTCGGTTGGGATTCTTTAACCCAACTCTGGCGCGACGAATGGCGCGAGAAACTGCTTTGACTGCTTCATCTTGTCCGATGACGCGCTGGTGCAAGGTATCTTCTAAATGCAACAGCACTTCGGATTCGGATTCGGTGATTTTGTTGACGGGTACTCCTGTCCAAGATGCGACAATGTGGGCGATGTCTTCTTCGGTGACTTCAGGGGTAATAGATGAGCGTTGAGAATTGTTTTGGATCGCTTTAATTTCCCCTTCTAGTTCTAACTCGAGATCGCGCAATTTTCCAGCGCTATCAAAGTCCTGCTCTTTGACTGCTGCTTCTTTCTCTTTGGTAACTTTATGCAGTTGTTGCTTGAGTTCCTTGGTAGCAGAAGCTGGCGTATTTTTCAAGCGCACTCTCGAACCTGCTTCGTCAATCAGGTCAATCGCTTTATCGGGTAAGAATCGATCGCTAATATATCGATCTGACAGATTAGCAGCCGCATGTAAAGCAGCATCGGATATTTTAACTTTGTGGTGCTGCTCGTAGCGCTCTCGCAACCCAAACAAAATCTCGATCGTTTCTTCAACGCTGGGTTCGCCTACCATTATCGGTTGGAAGCGACGTTCTAATGCTGCATCTCGTTCGATGTGCTTGCGGTATTCATCGAGGGTGGTCATCCCCATACACTGCAATTCGCCCCGTGCTAATGCAGGTTTGAGCATGTTAGCAGCATCCATTCCGCCTTCTGCTGCACCCGTACCAATTAAGGTATGAAGTTCATCGATGACTAGGATGATATTTCCAGCTTTACGGATTTCATCCACAATCCCTTTGAGGCGTTCTTCAAATTCACCCCGGAAGCGCGTCCCTGCGATTAACAATCCCATATCCAGGCTATAAACCTGCTTGTCTTCTAACAGATCGGGGATGTTTTTATTAGCAATGCGCTGGGCTAAACCTTCGGCGATCGCAGTTTTACCCACACCGGGTTCGCCAATCAATACCGGGTTATTCTTCGTGCGGCGACCTAATATTTGGATGGCACGGGAGATTTCTTTTTCCCGCCCCACAACTGGATCGAGTTTACCTTCTAGTGCTTGTTGGGTGAGATTTGTCCCAAACTCGTCTAACTTTGCGGTTTTGTGTTTGCTTCCTTGCGACGCCCTCGCACCACCCGCAGGAACTGCGGCAACTTCTCCCAGCATCTGAATCACCTGCATCCGGAGGTTAGATAAATCAACGCCCAAGTTTTCTAACACTCTGATAGCGACACCTTCCCCTGTCCGGATTAATCCTAACAACAGGTGTTCTGGTCCGATGTAATTATGTCCTAATTGACGCGCTTCCTCAAAAGATAGCTCGAATACGCGCTTCACTTTGGGGGTAAACGGAATTTCCATCGGCACGTAGCCCGTCCCCCGACCTATAATCTTTTGTACCTCTTTGCGCGCGGCTTCCAGCGTCACGCCGGAGTTAGACAGCGCTTTAGCAGCAATACCCGTCCCTTCCGCAATCAACCCCAAGAGAATCTGCTCGGTTCCCACGAGATTGTGTCCCAGGCGGCGTGCTTCTTCCTGGGCCAGCATCACTGCTTTAACTGCTTTGTCTGTAAAGTATTCAAACATGGTGGGTTTACCTCGCCGAGCGGTTCTTTGAAACGGGTGAAGGTCTTTCAACCGCTCTATGAACTTTTGTTTACTTTCTGCTAATTTATCCTTTCCCTGCGGGTATTGCGGTGAGGAAACCCGTAAGCCTTAAGGCGTAGTTGCCGCACTTTTTCCTAAGTATTTATACGTTTATAGCCAGAGCAAGAGCGATGTCGCGGGCGGTTTTCACCGATTATCTATGGCGATACTAATCTACATCAACCCGCCCCCAACAAGGGAAATAAACGCGCAAAAGTAGGGTGTATTTTTGAGCTAAATTGTCAGGGAAACTCCGGTAATATCAAATCCGGTTGCATCGGAATGATTAGTTTTCTTGCTAATTGCTAATTGCTAATTGCTAATTGCTAGCTTGCCCCTACAGGTCGTAATTCCGATGCCTAAGGAAACGATATCATTTTTGTTTTTAAAATAGCTTAATTCCTTCTTAAACTATCCTTAAATAAAAGGCGGCAGTTCAAATATAAACTTGGGTTTTGGATTCAGGGAATGATACGAAGTTCCTACTTCTCCCTCCCTCGATAGAGAAGCCGTGACTAATTTTTCTGATGATAACTGGCAACAAATTAAAGTGCTTGCAGCCAGACTTCAAGCGATTAAAAGTATGCTTGAAGTCTTTAACGAGCAAATTGAAAATCGACCTTTCGCTCACGAATTTAATCCTATCAAAGAACAGTTAGAAGCTGATTTTGAACAAACTTTGTCTGCTTTATTAGAGCTAATTGAAGACGAAGATGGTTAAATTAGCTTACCGAAAGTGCAGCCACTTCTTTGTATAAATTACTGCCAAGTGAGGCCGAAATATTACCAAAGCGCGACTTGGGTAGCACGCCGCGATCGCTTTTGGCGATATGTTCCGAAACAACAGGCATTTCTTGCCAGCATCTTGGGCAAAACCAGTATACACCACTTCGTCGAGCGTGTCGGAGTAATTGATTAGAGCAACAAGGACAAGTATTCATGGCAACCTCTCGTGGAATCGTAGAGTCTAAAGCTTGATTGTGAGAATACGATAAAATTATGAAGAAGATGTGAGGTTAAAATTAACTTATTGTGAACAATCGTAGTAAAACTTAAAAATTGCTTGGGTAAATTTTGATACATGATTGTGAATTAGCTTCTTGGCTATAAATGCTCGCAACGACAGTAAAATGTGGGTGGTTGGCTGAAAAAATGTATGGGTGGAAGTGTCGTAAGTTACGGCAGTTTTCTTTGGGAGGGAGGGCAGATTGTAACAACAAAAACAATTATGATGTGGAACTAAGACGGGATTAACCAGGTGAAAATAGCAGAAAAGATAGGTAATAGGCGGGGTTAGACCGAATAGGAGCAGAGGGTCTATGTTGGAATTCAATAGTTTGATTTCAGAGGAATTGGCGTTGGCGCCGGAACATCCCTTAGAGCAAAACTTGGAGCGTTCCCTGCCAGATATCAGAGTAGCATCGCCGGAAGAAATGAGGGCGATACAGCGGTGCGATCGCATACCCGGTATCGTCAGGCGGTTGATTCCGTTCAATGCTACTACGGTTTGGGAGTACTGGTGGTGCGTACCGGGACGGATGCTGCTACCGGAAGATGTGGAAATTATCCGATGCGATCGCCAACGCATCGAAACCATCCTCGCCAAACTAATTTGGTTGTTGGGAGGAAACTGTTTTGGGGAAAATTCTTGTTTGTACGGGGATGCTGAGCCTGTTTATGATTGGCAGCAGGTACTGGAATTTGCCCGCTGTACGGGGATAAGTACTGATGCGATCGATATTGATTTTCTGCCGACAGCGATCGCCCAGGTAAACTTATCCCACCCCTACGACAAATTACCAGTACCAATAGCAGAAGGAAAAACCCCAAACTATGTAGTAGTTGAACCCGGACATTGGCACATCGAATTTTTCCCATTACAACCCATAGAGGGAGGATTTGAACTGGTGGAACAAAAACCGATGTGCAGTTGCCAAATTTGGACGGGAAAACCGTTTATCAAAAACCTGGAAACGGGAGAAACCACAACCCGCTACGACTTAGGACTTGCCACCCCGTTGGATATTACCAGTCATCCTTGGTTAAGTTTTGGGCAGGAAGAAGCTGAGAGTAGGCTACCACTTGGGGTAGGTGAATAAATCCCAAGAAACCCGGTTTGTTTGATCGTCCCTGGGGCAAAATCCGACACCCTGTAAGGGTGTGGCTACACAGACAAAGCCCGCCTTCGCGGGCTGTTTGATTTGAGTATCACCTTGCATCCGACACCCTGTAAGGGTGTGGCTACACAGACAAAGCCCGCCTTCGCGGGCTGTTTGATTTGAGTATCACCTTGCATCCGACACCCTGTAAGGGTGTGGCTACACAGACAAAGCCCGCGAAGGCGGGCTGGATTTAATTTGAGCCTGCTTTGGCAGGCTTTGTTTGTGTAGCCCCATGCTTTAGCATGGGGGCGTTTTAGACAATGGGCATAGGTATTGTTTGAGAAAGCGGGTTTCTGAGGCAGATGGGGAACTTTTATAATTCAATATTCGCCTGATTATTTATCCAACTTTGACAGAAAAAGTTTTATATTTGAGCAATGAAAAAGCAATTATTCAATCCCAGGGGCATCGTGCTTGCGGCTATTATCAGTTTAGCGGCGCTGGGCGAGATTGCAGGGTTATCCATGACAAAACCAATGCCAGCATCTGCTGATGTTACCAATACCAGTTCGGTTAAGCAGGCAAGTACTATGAATGAAAAGCTAGTTGCAGCGAATACTAAGTTTGGCTTTAAACTGTTTTCGGAAATTTTCCAGCAAAACAGCAGCCAGAACATTTTTGTTTCGCCTACCAGCGTTGCGATCGCTCTCGCCATGACCTACAACGGCGCCAACGGTTCTACCCAGCAAGCAATGGCTCAAACTTTAGAATTCCCAGGCATGAGTTTGGATGAAATTAACCAAGCTCAGCTTGCTTTAAGCCAAATTTTAACCAATCCAGACCCCAAAGTTCAGCTAACTATTGCCAATTCCCTCTGGGCGCGAGAAGGAATCAACTTTAAGCCAGATTTCCTCCAAAGAAACAAAGATTTCTACAAAGCACAAATTACCAATCTGAATTTCAACAAGCCCAATGCGGTATCGACAATCAACAATTGGGTAAACCAGAATACCAAGGGCAAAATTCCTACCATTATCGACCGAATTAGTCCCGATGCATTGCTTTATCTGATCAATGCGATTTACTTTAAAGGCAGTTGGACTGATGAATTCCCCAAAAATGCCACTCAAGATCGTCCTTTTACCTTGCTAAACGGAACGCGCAAACAGCACCCATTAATGTCCCGGTTTGGCAGATTCCGCTATTACGAAAATGAATCGTTTCAGGCAATTAGTCTGCCCTACGGATCGCGGCGGATGAGCATGTATGTTTTTCTACCCAAACCTAACGCGACGCTGCAATCTTTTTATAACAACCTGACCCCAGAAAACTGGGAACAATGGATTAAACAGTTTAGGAATAGAGAAGGTTCGATTTCTTTACCCCGCTTCAAATTAGAGTATGACATTAGTCTGAAACAAACTTTGGAAGCATTGGGGATGGGGATTGCATTTCAAGACAGAGCTAATTTTACCGGGATGACCTCTACCCCTGTCAATATTAATGAGGTCAAGCACAAAACATTTGTAGAGGTAAATGAAGAAGGAACCGAAGCCGCAGCCGTAACTTCTGTAGGAATTCGGGCAACGTCTGCCATGCCAGTAAACGAGCCATTTAACATGGTTGTAGATCGTCCATTTTTTGTGGCAATTCGAGATAATCAAACGGAAACTTTGTTATTTATGGGTTCGATTGTAGAACCGCAGCAATAACTGAATCAGAAACCCGGTTTTTTAGAAAAACCGGGTTTCTTAAATCCGCTACTTTTTCCAAGGTAATTTTGTCCCCATTTCGGTCATTGCAGAGAAGATTAAATACAGAATCAGTAAACCTACACCCGCGATAAATGCTAGTAAATCCTTGTCCATTTTGATAAATTATATCATGTCCGGTTAATTAACCTGAATTAGAAGTAGGGGCACGGCGGGCGAGATATCTCCCAAAAACAGATAACGTTAATCATGCCGTGCTGAATTAGAAGTAGGGGCACGGCGGGCGAGATATCTCCCAAAAACAGATAACGTTAATCATGCCGTGCTGAATTAGAAGTAGGGGCACGGCGGGCGAGATATCTCCCAAAAACAGATAACCTTAATCATGCCGTGCTGAATTAGAAGTAGGGGCACGGCGGGCGAGATATCTCCCAAAAA
>NZ_BLAY01000110.1 GCF_020521235.1 Microseira wollei NIES-4236
TGCCGGTATTGTTGATGGTGAAGGTTTTTGTTACCGCAGTGCCAACGGTTGTAGAACCAAAGTCAATCGCTGTGGTAGTACCATCAAGGATATTAGTTGTACCACTTTTGACTTCGATTTCTGGTGCTAGGGTAGCAACATTACCATTAAACTCGTAAGATCCACTATCAACAATGGCGCTGCCATTGCCATCGCCATCAATAGGACGAGTCACGCCACGTTGATCTGTATTGGGTGCGCCTGCGCCAGTTCCAAAGTCAATTGCTGGACTTCCTGGCAGTAGGGGTAGGACTAGCTTGCCATTAATTGGTTGCAACGTGCCGAGTTTAGGATCGGCGATGGTGATGCTTGCCGTCGCATTGTTATCGCCTGCGGGACGTGATTGAATATTACCCCCCAAATCAGTTAATTCCCGACTAGTTTCTTGCTTAATTTGGAAAGGATTCGCTGCTGTGTTGTCGGCGAAAATGGTATTTTTGACGGTGACTGGTTTGTCGGTAGAAACCAACACAGCGCCAGCAACCCATCCAGCATAATTGTTTGCGATCGTTGTGTTGACAATGTCTGCGGGGGAGTAAAGCGCGATCGCTCCACCGTTGCCAGTAGTGGTATCAGGAGGAACGCTCGATTCTGCCCGGTTACCAAAGAAGGTGCTGTTGGTAATCGTAGCAGGCCGATTAAAAATCCACGCACCACCCCCCTGAGACATCGCTGTATTGTTGGCGAAGGTGGTGTTGCGAATCGTCAGTCCCCCGTTTTGCGAATCGCTGAGTTGATAGAGTGCGCCTCCATTTCCACCTTCTCCGCCAGGGAGTGCGAAAGCTTTGTTGTTGGTGTAGGTGGTGTCTTCAACGATTACCTGGTCTGCGGGGGCGGTGAACAAATAGGTGGCTCCCCCTCCAGCCTTAGACCTGTTTTTGTCAAATACACTACCAGTAATGCGTATTGTACCGCCAATACCACGGCTTTCTTCGCCAGTAGAGCTGGCGCGGTCAGTATAAATTGCTCCACCGTAGCCCCTTAAGAAAGGATCGATGGGGTCGTTGTTGTCGAAAAATGCTGATTCGGTGTCGTTGTTGATGAAGCGCGAGTTTTCGACAGTTAACTTACCGTTGAGGCTGTTAATTGCACCGCCGACAATGCCGCGATTGTTGGTAAAATCGCTGTTGCGGACGGTAAAATTGCCGGGACTGAGGAAAGCGATCGCACCTGCACCGCGTTCGTCGTTTCCAGCGATCGCTTTATTGGCGTTGAATTTACTATTGTTAACCGATAGGTTGCTGTTCCACGCCATGTAGATGGCACCGCCACCTAGATCGGCAACGTTGTTATTGAATTCAACGTTTTCGACGGTTAGGGTTGCTTCGTCCGCCCCGGCGATCGCTCCGCCGCGTCCCTTCGTGCTATCATTCATCGGAGCAGCCCCAGCATTGGGATTAACGTAGCCATTGACCAATTTAAGATTCTTGATCGTTGCATTCGTGCTGGTAGCCACATTCGCATCAATCAAGAAGATGCGAGAGGCATTATTTCCACTAATGGTCAAATTGGCAGCGTTAGCACCATCAATTGTGATGTTTTTGCCAGGGTTAATCCGAATTTCACCTTGTGTCAAGGTAATTGTTTGACCCGCTAAGCTGCTGTCAAACACAATCGTATCGCCACTATTTGCCGCTGCGATCGCATTCCTTAACGAACCGGGATTATTATCATCTGCCGCACTCGTTACCGTGCGGATTGCTAAAACCCCTTCGTAACTTGCCATGACTTCAGGTTTCAACACAGCAGTTGCTTTAATTTCACCCATTTTGACTTCTAACTCCCAGTTACCGCCTTTAGCGCTATTGCCTGTCAAATCAACCGAAGCAGCTACATTCGCCCCAGTTAATTCGCTCAATTGCTGCACAAAATCTACCCCGTCACCAGCGGCGACATTGCACCCGTAAATCAGTAAATCTGCATCATCCCCCAGACAAGATTGCCACTGCTGCAAACAGTTTTTGTATTGTTCTAAAGTCTGGGAATTCAGGATACTAGAACCCAGTTGCACCTCTCCCGGATTTCCATGAGAAAAGATGTGAACCGCATCAATTGCGCCAGAAAAAGCCGCAAATTTTTGCAATTCTGTGGTAACTGCAACGATGCCATTTTGTTCTGGATCGAGAATCCTTACTTCTACCTGGTCTAAAACTCCCGACGCTAGGTATTGGTAACCTTCCAGGTTGGCGTCGATAAAAACGAGAGTTTTAGCGGAAAAATTGGTTGCATTGTCAGAAAAAGACATGTAAGATTCTCCAGGTGAATATTGACTGGTAGATTCACCCCAGGAGTGGGGTTAAAACATGAGTTTGCTTCAGGGGAAGCAGACCCAAACCCCTTTTTTGGTAAACATACAATCCTTGACATTCTTGGGTAAGGTACTTTCCCAAGTTGCTTGTGCAATGTCAAAAATCAAGTCTGTTGTTTCATAGTTGCTGCACTTGCTACGGTTGCAAGTGGGTTTTTGCCACTATCTGGCGGGTTTTACCCACCCAACTCACCGGATTTGTGGAAACAGACGAATTGCTAGAACGACTCATTGACATGTAACAAATCCAGTTTGGAGTGTAAGTGCCGTTTGGTGGGAACTTGATCGCGCAGGCAAAACGCTTAGGCTAAATTGCTTACCTGCGCTGTTAACGAGAAGGATAGTACCGGACATGATGTTATGACCTGTAACCCGGTTAACTACACAACTTTAATTACTATAGCTCAAACTTTGCCAAAGTAGCACTAAGTATAAGTAAAGCCAAACTCAATGCCAGTCGCACTTGACTTCGCTAAGAAAGGACTCCAAAGCGCTTGTCCTCTGGGTGATGAGTCGGATTTGAGCGTTTTTTTTTCCCATCGCTGCATTTGCGATCCAAATGTTTTAAAAAATATATCCTCCTTCAGATAGATGATTATTTTTAAGCTATTAAACTTTTAAGTTTTATGAACTCACAGCACCAGGGTGAGAAACCGGGTTTCTGGCAACCTTGGGCAAAAAAACTTTGGTGATAGGAAAAATCCTGGGTTTAGACTCGCGAGATGGACCCAGTGGGTTTTTGGCCCCGCGTGGGTAAGTCCTGCCGGTTTCTCCAGCCTGATTGAGAAAGGTGCAAGATGTGAGATGAAGACAGTTTTGCACCTTTGGGCAGGGAGAGGGAGAGGAGGCGGTGTAAACTTATGGATATGGCGATATACATCGAAGGAATAAAATATTAAAATAAGCGATTAAAGCAATTTTTATCAGTTTGGCTTGCATCATTTAATTGGCAATTTGAGAATCGTTAAAAAAACTGAATAAATATCAAGAGGCTGCTGAATCATCACTAGAAAGCGCTTATAATTATTTAAACATCAAGCGCGGGATAATTAATAGATAACGAAAAATTAAAAAAAGCAAAGATAACTGAAAGAAATGCTTAACCAAAGTTGATAAAAATATAATAACTAAAGTGGCTAGTTACATCGCTTGGCAAAGAAACCAGGTTGGTCTGAAAAATCGTGGGTTTGACGCTAAAGAAACCAGGTGGCTCGGAAAAATAGTGGGTTGGAAAGCGAGAAATATACTCAGAAACTGGGTGGATGACGCCAAAGAAACTTTGGTAAGCTGAAAAATAGTGGGTTTGACAGGGAGAAATAGACGCAGAAACCGGGTTGATGACTCAAGAGTAGACTGAGCCATGAATCCAATTAGCAATTAGCAATTAGCAATTACCAAAGTCACAAATTATAACTAGGAACTTGCGTTAATATATAAATATAAATCGGTCAATTGCAAGAGAAGTGGGCGGGCGTGTATAGCATGAGAATTCTAGTAGTAGAAGATGACAAAATGGTTTGTGAAGCACTCACCAACGTACTCGGAGACCAAAACTATGCCGTAGAAGTGGCGAAGGATGGTGAAGCGGGATGGGAGCTAGTAGAAGCGTTTCCGTATGACTTAATATTGTTGGATGTAATGTTACCCAAGCTGGATGGGATTAGCCTTTGTCAGCGGCTGAGATCGCAAGGTTATAACATGCCAGTCTTGCTGTTGACGGGGAAAGACAGCAGTCATGATAAGGCGACGGGGTTAAATGCAGGCGCGGATGATTACCTTGTTAAACCTTTCGATCCGGAAGAGTTAGTGGCGCGGGTACGGGCATTACTGCGTCGGGGCAATTCGATCTCCCTGCCCATCCTAGAATGGGGTAGTCTCAAACTCGATCCGACAACCCACGAGGCGACTTACGATGTCCATCCGCTGCATTTAACGCCGAAAGAATACGCAATGCTCGAACTTTTTTTGCGGAACAGTCGCCGGGTATTTAGTTGCGGTGGAATCTTAGAACATATTTGGTCTTATGAGGAAACACCGGGAGAAGAAGCGGTTAGAACTCACATCAAAGGTTTGCGACAAAAATTAAAAGCCGCAGGCGCTCCTACGGATTTAATTGAAACAGTTTACGGGATTGGTTATCGCCTTAAACCACTTGATGCCCTGGGCGTGCCAAATTCCCCTTTGGAGACGAACGAGCAACCAACAAAAGCACAAACGACTGCTGCGATCGCCGGAGTATGGAACCGATTTAAAGACCGGATCGGCAAGCAGGTGGAAGTTTTAGCACAAACAGCCGCCGCACTATCAGAAGGAAAAATAACACCAGAACTGCACGCACAAGCAGAGCGAGAAGCCCACACTTTAGCAGGTTCTTTAGGCACTTTTGGCTTTAGGGAAGGTTCTCAGGTAGCGCGGAAAATAGAACGCCTGCTGCAAGCAACAAATTTGGGGCGCAAAGATGCCGTGCGGCTGGGTAAATTGGTAAAATCCTTACGCACAGAAATCAATCGACCGCTGCAAGAAACCGCAAAAGAACCAGCAATAGAAAAAGACGAACGCCCCTTATTATTGATTGTGGCGCCGGACAGCAAAGCTGCCAAGCCATTAATTACCGAGGCGGCTAATTGGGAAATTCGAGCCGAAATTGCGACAAATTTACCAACGGCTAGAGAGAAAATAGAGCGGGAACATCCCAATGCGGTGTTGCTGGAACTCGATCTAGAGCAAGTCAACTCTGGCAGTTTAAGCTTGTTAGCAGAGTTAAGCCAGCGAACCCCACCTGTCCCGGTGTTAGTTTTAACCGAGCAAAATGGTTTAGAAAGGCGAGCTGGTTCTACACTACAAGAGCGCCTGGAAGTCGCTCGCTTGGGGGGACGTGCCTTTTTGCAAAAGCCAGTCTCTCCCTCACAGGTGATAGAAGCAGTTACCCAGGTACTGCAACGCGCCGATGCGGGTGCGGCACGGATCGTAGTCGTAGATGACGATGCTCAAATTTTAGCTACCTTGCGGAACTTGCTCGAACCTTGGGGGATGAAAGTACGAACCTTGGAAGATCCGCGCCGATTTTGGGAAACTTTAGAAGCAACTTTGCCAGATCTGCTAATTTTGGACATCAAAATGCCCCACATCAACGGCATCGAGTTGTGTCAGGTGGTGCGTAACGATGCGCGGTGGAGTGGATTGCCAATCTTATTTTTGACCGCCTACACTGATGCGAATACGGTCAATCAAGTATTTGCAGCTGGAGCCGATGATTTTGTCAGCAAACCGATTGTAGGGCCAGAACTGGTGACGCGGATCGTTAACCGTCTAGAGCGAATTAAACTGTTGCGAAGTTTGGCGGAAACCGATCCGCTGACTAGAGTATGCAATCGCTATAAATCAACAACCGACTTGAATCGCTTCTTGAGCTTAGCCAAGCGCTACAATCAACCTTTATCTCTGGCTATTGTAGATTTAGACCGCTTTAAGCAAGTCAACGATCGCTACGGACACGATGTGGGAGATTCAGTATTGCGCCAAATCGGACAAATGCTGCTGCGATCGTTTCGCGCTGAAGATGTAGTCGCTCGCTGGGGTGGCGAAGAATTTATTGTGGGAATGTACGGCATGACCAAAAGCGATGGGGTCCAAAGGCTGAGAGAACTGCTAGAAATTGTCCGACAGCAAAAGTTTGTTGCTCCTGGCGGGATTGAGTTTCAGGTAACGATGAGTGGGGGTATAGCTGAGTATCCAAAAGATGGCACCGATTTGCAATCTTTGTATCGGTCTGCGGATGCAGCACTTTATCAAGCCAAGTTAGCCGGACGCGATCGCATCATGGGAAATGAGTAATTTTAGATTTTAGATTTTATATTTTAGATTTTGTAGCAATCTGAAATCACCAATTACCCATTCCCAATTAGCAATTAGCAATTAGCAATTTTATGAATCCTCCTATCCCTGAAAATGAAGCCGCGCGACTAGCGGCACTTTATCAGTATCAAATTCTAGATACCGACCCCGAACCTGCCTTTGACGATCTCGCCAATTTAGCTGCTTATATTTGCTCGACGCCAATGGCATCGATCAGCTTAGTTGATGCGGATCGCCAATGGTTCAAAGCCAAAGTAGGTTTGGAAATAACAGAAACGCCGCGCCAAATTGCTTTCTGCGCCCATACTATCCTCGAACCAGAAGTGTTGATCGTTTCCGATGCCAAACTCGACTCCCGGTTTGCCAATAACCCCCTCGTCACTTCTGACCCTGGGATGCGATTTTATGCCGGGATTACCTTGACAACATCAAATGGATATGCTATAGGAGCGATCTGCGTGATGGATCGGCAACCGCGCCAAATGACAACGCAACAGGTGGAGGCATTAAAAGCATTAGGACGCCAAGCGATCGCCCAGTTAGACCTGCGACAGCAAAACGCGCTGCTGGCTAAAAGTGCCGCAGAGCGCCAACAGACACAAGCAGCACTGCGAAAAGCGAAAGATGAATTGGAGTTAAGGGTAGCAGAACGCACCGCCGAATTAGTCAGCGTCAACGAACAGCTGTCTGTAGAACTACTCGAACGCAAGCATGTAGAGGAAGCGCTGCGGGTATCCCAAGCACGCTTTGCCGGCATTTTAGAAATTGCCGACGATGCGATTATTTCGGTGGATGCCAATCAACGGATTATTTTATTTAACCAAGGGGCGGAAAAGATTTTTGGCTATAGCGCGGCGGAAGTCCTCAACGAACCCCTGGGAAAGCTGTTACCCCAGCAGTTTGAGGAAATACATTGCCAGCACGTGGATAAATTTAGCAAATCTGCCGGGAAAGCGCGGAAAATGGGAGAACGCCGCGAAATTTATGGTCGCCGCTCCGATGGGAGCGAATTTCCCGCCGAAGCGTCGATTTCCAAGCTGGAAGTGGGAGGGGAAACGATTTTTACGACGATATTGCGGGATATAAGCGATCGCAAACGAAACCAAGCCGCCCTGGAACGACTCAGCCATCAAAACGAACTGATATTGAATTCGGTCGGTGAAGGACTCTGCGGCTTGGATTTACAAGGAAAAATCACCTTTGTCAACCCAGCAGCCGCAAAATTGCTGGGCTACAAAATAGAAGAACTGATCGGTGAATCGATCGATACCATCTTGCAGCAAGACTTATCAAACCCGTCAGAATCAATCCCCCTGAAAAACGACGGGGAGACGGGGAGACGGGGAGACGGGGAGAGTGACCCTGACCCAGATCGAAGCACCTGGTATGATCCTGGCGAATTTATTCGTGGAGAAGAAGAAGAGGAAGACACGGGGACGCAGGGACAAGGGAGAGGGGGGAGTTCTTTAACAACACTCGACCCTCTCGCTTGTCTCCCCTTCGACCCGTCCTCTTCAAAGCTGGAATCCCCTGGCTCCTACCATGGGGTGTCCCCGCGTCACCCTGTCCCCGCGTCACCGCATCCTATTCAAGAATCCCTCAGAGACGGAACCGTTCATCAAGTGAGGAAGGCGATATTTTGGCGTCGAGATGGTTCCAACTTCCCGGTGGAGTACGTATCAACGCCAATTCTGCGTTCCCCAACCGCAGTGGCATTTTCCGGCAGAAAATCGCCAACTCAAACTGAAATTCTGGGTGCAGTTATTGCCTTTAGGGATATCACCGAACGCCAAATAGTGGAAAGAATGAAAGATGAATTTATTTCGGTAGTTAGCCACGAACTCCGCACCCCTTTAACTTCAATTCACGGTTCATTAGGGATGCTAGCCAGCGGTTTGCTCAGTACGCAACCGGAAAAAAGCCAGCGTCTGCTAGAAATTGCCGTAGACAGCACCGAGCGTTTGGTAAGGTTAATCAACGACATCCTCGACGTTGAGCGCATCGAGTCGGGAAAAGTCACGATGGCGAAACTTTCTTGCAACGCTGCCGATTTGATGGCGCAAGCAGCAGATACAATGCAGGCGATGGCGGATAAAGCTGGAGTTACCCTGTCAGTTTCCACCGTATCGGCGCAATTGTGGGCAGATCCAGATCGAATTATCCAAACTTTAACCAACTTACTCAGCAATGGGATTAAATTCTCGTCCCGTGGAGATACAGTATGGCTGAGTGCGGAAATAACAGCAGCAGAAGAGCAGAGGTGCAGAGGGGAATTGAACTCCACATTCTCACCTGCTCACCCCCTCACCCGCTCCCCTGCCAACATGAAACAAATATTATTCAAAGTCAAAGACCAAGGCCGGGGGATTCCCGCTGATAAACTGGAAACCATCTTTGAACGCTTTCAACAGGTGGATGTTTCCGACTCGCGCAATAGCGAAGGTACTGGCTTGGGTCTGGCGATTTGTCGTAGTATTGTCCAACAGCACGGCGGTAGAATCTGGGTCGAGAGTACCCTGGGTGAAGGTAGTACTTTCTACTTCACCCTACCGCTTAAACAATCGGTAACCAATCACCCATGACCAATTACCAATTACCAATGACCAATGACTAACAAGCGAATTCTGGTAATCGATAACGAGGAATATATTCGGGAAGTCGCCCAGATTTGCTTAGAAACGGTGGCTTCTTGGACGGTGCTAACGGCGGGTTCGGGTAGCGAAGGCTTAATATTAGCCGAGACTTCGCAACCCGATGCCATCCTGCTAGACGTAATGATGCCCGATATGGACGGAATTACCACCTTTGAAAAGTTAAAGGCGAATCCAGTCACACAGAACATTCCGGTGATTTTGCTCACGGCTAAAGTACAAGCTTCTGACCGTCGCCGGTATGCTGAAATGGGGTTAAAGGCGGCGATCGCTAAACCCTTCAATCCGCTACAGTTAGCTTCCCAGGTCGCCGAAGCTCTAGGCTGGGACCTCTGACCCTAACATGGCGAATCTCAAGGGAAAACTACGGTAAACCTTCATTTTCACGGCGGGGATCGCATATCTGCCCTGGGGCTTAGGTAAAAATATCTAACTTTGAACAGGTATAAAATTGTTGTAGCATTCTCCTTTGTAGGCACTACACGTAAGTTCCTGCCGCGAAAGTGCCGGTTAAAATTTTTTTAATTCCTCACAATTTCCTCAACTTTTTTTCCTAACCTCAAAGTAGAGCTGACCCAGTTATCGACTTAACTGTAGTCACACCAGGCTCCAGTTGATTGTAGAGGTTCGGGATGAGTACTGAAAAAGAAGCTCGCTCTGCAATGAACCAGCAGCGCCAGCAAGAAAAACACCTTCAACAGTCTATGCTCAGCCGCGCCGAGGCCGAGGTAGAAATACCTACCTCAGATGGCATCGAGGCAGAAGCTAGGGAGTTAATGGCACAGCAACGTCAGCAGGAAGAGTCCTTGCAGCAGTCGATGCTCAGCCGTGCAGAAAGCGAGGTCGGCTTACCTTAGGATGCTCTGTAGCAAACCGCAGCATCTTTAACGGCAGCGTGGCGCGCCAAGACGCCGGTGTCAAAAGTCAAAAGTCAAAAGTTCTTTGCCATTTAACGATCGCGAATAATAACTAGGTGATAAATAAAAGGAGAACAAAGCTATGTCTATTTTGAATAAAATCGGCTCGGCAATTCAATCGGTTTTAACAGGGATCAAAAACATGATTAAATTCGTTTCGGGAGCGATCGCGCGGATTTTTGGCCCAACTGACGATGAATATCCGCCTACAGGAGTTCAGCCTTTTGAAGGAGAATTACCTGAGAAAAAGAACAAACAAGCTTGGTAAGCTGCCCAAAAGGCTAATAGCTAATAGCTAATCGCTCCTAGAACCTGCTGGCAATTAGCAATTAGCCATTAGCAATTAGCAATTCAAGGAAACCTCCATGAAAATTATCAGGAAGATCAACGACGAATTGGCGATCGCAGGACAGATTAACCCTGAACAGTTACAACAGATTGCTCAGGAGGGATTTAAGTCGGTACTCAACCTGCGCGCGCCTGACGAAGAAGGCTTCCTGAGCAGCGAACAGGAACAAGCTGAAGCTTTGGGACTTTACTACGCGAACATTCCGATTAAAGTTGAGGCAATTAACGATGAAATAGCCACGCGGGTATTCCGCGTCATTAACGAATCCTTACCCAAACCAATTCTCATACATTGCAGCAGTGCCAAGCGAGCTGCTGCTTTGGTACTGATGTATATCGCAATGCGCCAAGGAGCGACTTTTAAGCAAGCTTTTAACCAAGCCGAACAACTTGGCTTATTTGCCATACTTACCTACTCCTGAATCATCCGATCAGTAGATGCCGGTCATCAGTCTTAGGTCATAGGCTAGTAGGAACTGGGTAGGGGAAAATTATTCCAGCCGGAATACTCACAGATAGTTTCTCATTACAATTCCCAATTACCTCTAGGTTTAAACAAAAGCGAGGTGATAAATATGACCAAAACAATTGTCAATTTAACAAGGGAAGCGCTGGTTCAAGCGATTGAAAGTGTTTTGGAGACTTATCCCCATCATCCTTATCAAAAAGCTTTTTCCCTCGATGACTTGCGTCAAGAGTTAATTGCTTACGTCCTGAGTCGCATCCCTAATTTCTACGTAGTTGAAGAGTATGCCGACCAATCGGTACACTCGACGGGTTTTTATCACTCTCCAGAAGAAAGGTGGCATCTGGAAGCTGCGATCCACCAGGGTATTGAATACGTACTCTGTAAAAATACAGAACAGGTTTGTCACCACATTCCGGAAGAAGTTGACCCCGGTTTCTGTGCGTCCAATTGGTTTGGCTAAATCAGAGAGAGGAGTAAGGGAGATGAGGGAGACAAAGGAGACAAGGGAGATCGAGAACAATTGGGCCCCACCTTTGCCATGCCCGATGCCCTATACTTCTGTCTACGGCCCGGTAATATCTTGGCGGTATGGGCGATCGCTCGGTATCGACCCCATCGGCGTCGTGTCTACCTGTTCGTTTAACTGCGTCTACTGTCAGCTGGGGGAAATTCAGCACCACACCACCGCTCGTCAAACTTTTATTCCCACAGAAAAAATAATACGGGATTTACAAGCGGTTAATCTAGCGGATGTGGATGTCATCACCCTCAGCGGCAGTGGGGAACCCACCCAAGCGTTGAATTTAGGAGAAATTTTAACTGCCGCCAAGCAAATTGGGGGACGACCGATGGTAGTCTTGACCAACAGTACGTTTCTCGGCGAGCCAGAGGTACGCAGCGCCTTAAAATTGGCAGATATCGTCGCGGCGAAACTCGATGCAGTGTCGCCGGATCAACTGCGGCGGGTTAACCGTCCCGCAGGCGGAATAGAGTGGGTTGAAATTATAGCAGGAATAAAGCAATTTCGTCAAGAGTATGCAGGTAATTTGGCGATCCAGACGATGATTTTATCGCGTTGGTCTGATGAGGCGCAAGGAGAGTATATCCGCCTGATGCAGGAGTTGAAGCCGGATGAAATTCAACTCAACACGCCGACGCGGGGGCGATCGCTCACCCGCCAACTGGAAACGCGAGGCAATGACCCCCAAATCCCTCGCGATTCAATGCAGGTTCTCAAACCAGTCAGTCTTGATTTCCTGCAAGCATTTGCGGCAAAAATCCACAGCAGTACGGGTATTGCGGTGCGGCATAGGGATTTTAGATTTTAGATTTAAATCTGCAAGTCTGTTATCTACAATCTACAATCCCTACTTTCTCCCCGTGAGTAAATAAGTTGTCATGTCTCCTTTACCTTTGATGGAAATACAACCCCGCTCCACAAATTGATACCGATCTTGTAATAGCTCATAGGTAGCGGGACTGACCTGAATTGCACCGGGGACGCCGTTTGTTTCCATGCGACTGGCAATATTAACTGTATCGCCCCACAAGTCGTAGCTAAACTTTTTAATGCCAATCACGCCAGCAACAACGGGTCCCGTATTCATGCCAATTCTGACATTGAAACTTTTACCCGTTCTTTGATTAAATTCCTCAATTCCTGCCAGCATATCCAGGGACATTTCAGCGGCAAGGCAAGCATGATCGGGGTGGGGAAAAGGCAATCCTGCTACTGCCATATAGGCATCGCCAATGGTTTTAATTTTCTCCAAACCGTGGCGTTGTGCCAAGCGGTCAAACTCGGAAAACACCACGTTGAGAATATGCACCAATTCCCCTGGTGATGTGGAAGCTGAAAATTCAGTAAACCCAACCAAGTCCGCAAACAAAACCGTTACGTCTTCAAAATGGTCGGCGATGGCGCTGGGGTCTTGTTTTAACCGCTGCGCGACGGGTTCTGGGATGATATTCAGCAATAATTGCTCGGTTTTTTGCTGCTGTTCGCGCAAAGCTTCTTGAGCGAATTTACGCGCCGTGATATCGGAAACCGTGCCTTCATAGTACAGCAACTTTCCCGTAGAGTCGCGAACGGCACGGGCATTTTCGCTGACCCAAATTTTGCTGCCATCTTTACGACGTACCAGGGATTCAAAATCGTGTACGGCATTATTTTGTTCGATGGCAGCGATGAATTCCTGGCGTCTCTGGGGGTCAATATAAACTTGTTTAGCGATATCGCCAACGCTCGATACGAGTTCTTCGGGGGAGTCGTAACCGTATATTCTAGCTAAAGCCGCATTGGCACTCAAGAAACGTCCAGCAGGGGTGCTTTGAAAAATTCCCTCGACTGCGTTATCTACGATGCTGTGATATCTTTCTTCCGAAAGACGCAATGCTTCTTCAGCTTGCTTGCGCTGGATCAGGGAACCTAACTGAGTGGCAACGGCATTAACGAGTTGTACCAAATGAGGCTGTTCTGGGATACTTTCTTTTTTGAAGAAAACCAAAACTGCTAACACTTGATCGTTGGCGAGAATGGGAATGGCAAAACCAGCTTTTAATCCCACTTTAGCGGCGAGTTGGGCACGCAGAAAAGATTGGCTTTGTTCGAAGGAAACATCTTCTATCCATTCGGGTTCCTTGTTTGCCCAAACTCGTCCCGGTAGTCCGATATGGGGAGCAAAGGTAAATTTCAAGCTTTTCTGTTTGAATTCTTCTAAATTTATGTCGCCGATATACCAACCCTGAGCGTATTCTAAAACGGTGGCATCATCGGCGGGAACCCAAGCTTCGCCAAAATCCCAACCGATAGTTTCACAGACTAAACTAATCGTGACTTTGAGAGCTGAGTGAAAATCTGCGGCGCGACTAATCGCTTGGGTGGCGGCGAGTAAGAGGCGAATTTCTACTTCGGCTTTTTCGCGATCGCGTATTTCTTGTTCTAGCTGTTTATTTTTTATTTTCAGTTCCTCGTTCAGCCTTGTTTGCGCCAGTTGATTTTCTATTCTGGCTAAAACTTCTGGCACTTGGAATGGTTTTGTGATATAATCTACTCCCCCTACTTCAAAAGCTTTAACTTTATCTAATGCTTCGTCCAGGGCGCTAATAAAAATGATGGGGATTTTGCTGGTTTCCGGTAGAGATTTTAACTTTTGACACACCTCATAGCCGTTCATTTCCGGCATATTGATATCGAGCAAGATTAGGTCTGGTGGTGACATCTGCGCTCCTTTTAAGGCAATTTTTCCGTTAATTGCCTTTCTGACTTGATACCCTTGCTGAGCTAGCATGGCGGATAACAGCCGTAAGTTATTCGGCGTGTCGTCAACAATCAGAATATCGCCTTTTAATCCTGGTTCTTGCTCTTGACTCATCAAAATTTCTTCCATTTTTTTTATCCTTTTACTGTAGTTTATACCAATTTTGTTGCTATCGTTTCATTGTATAGAGTGTACTGGGGACTCTGGCAGGGATATATCCGGATGGCATTTTCTCTGAAAACTAACCAAGTCTTCAACTACGACGCAGTTTCGTCCTTGGTGTTTGGCGGCATAAAGTGCTTTATCAGCAATGGTAATTAAGGTATCGGGGCACATCTCTGCATTGGGAATAATACTGGCAACTCCTAAACTTAAGGTGACATATTTACTCACTTCAGATTTAGCATGAACCAGTTTAATCCTTTGAATTTGCTTTCGGATTGTTTCAGCCACGTAGAAAGCTCCCTTCGCAGTTGTATTCGGGAGAATGACTGCAAATTCTTCCCCGCCGTAACGAGCAACTAAATCTGAATGACGCTTGACACTCTGACGAATTGCTGCGGCTACATGCTGCAAGCAAAAGTCTCCGGCGAGGTGTCCGTATGTATCATTATAAAGTTTAAAAAAATCCACATCGCATAAAATTAAAGACATCGGTAATTTTTCTCTAAAAAGTCGCAGCCATTCAAAGTAAAAATATTCATCAAACCGCCGCCGATTGGCAATTCCGGTCAACCCATCTAATGTGGCGAGTCGTTCTAGCTCCTGATTGGCTTTTACTAAAGCAGCTTCTATTTTCTTCTGGTGAATGAAAGAAGCTAATTGAGTGGCAACAGCTTTAACTAATTCAATTATTCTGGGTTCTGGTTTGAGTTGATTTTTATTCAAAAAAACTAGAATGGCTAAAACTTGGTCATTCACAATGATGGGAATGCTTAAAGCCGTTTTAAGTCCTACTTCTTTGGCAATTTCGCTCCGGATGAAGCAAGCTTCTTGAGCCAATGATATATCTTCGAGCCACTCTAATTGCTTGGATACCCAAACATGACCAGCTATCCCAATATTAGGAGGCAATATTAAAGTTTTACTTGTTTCGATAAAATTTTCAAATTTTTGTTCGCTCACATACCAACCGCGACTATATTCGAGGGTGGCGGTTTCGTTGTTGGGAATCCAAGCTTCTCCTAAATCCCAACCAATTGTTTGACCTACTTGACGCAGAGTGATTTCCAAAGCATCGTGAAAATCTAGGGATGCATTAATCAGTTTAGTAGTAGTTAATAAAAACCAAACTTCTTCTTCGGCTCGTTGGCGTTCAATTATCTCTAGTTGCAGTCTGGCATTTTGTTCGCACAGTTGTTTCTGCATCTGATGAATGGTTAATTGATTTTCCACCCTTGCCAATACTTCTTCTATTTGAAACGGTTTAGCGATATAATCGACGCCGCCTACTTTAAAGGCTTTGACTTTATCTATTGTTTCGCTATAAGCGCTCAAGAAAATCACTGGAATATTGCGGGTTATTTCTAAGCTTTTTAATTCTTGACAAACTTCATAGCCGTTCATTTCCGGCATATTGATATCGAGCAAGATCAGATCTGGTTTGACTATTTGTGCCCCTTGCAACGCTAATTTTCCATTGATGGCTTGCCGGACTTGGTACCCTCGCGACGTCAGCATGTTGGTTAAGAGTCGCAGGTGTTCCGGTGCATCATCTACGATGAGAATATTGGCTTTTAATGGCGGTTTAGTTAGGTGGCTCATCGCTGTAAGGTTGAGTTAATTCGATGATTATATCCATACGAAAGTTATCGACTAAATAGGTTAAAGCTTTGGTAATATTTGACAGGGTGGCGGGAATCTGCTGGAGCAACTCTATAATTTGCTGGTCGTCGATTTCCAAGGCGGCTTGGTGCAGTGCGACGATCCAGTTTCTGGGCATACAGCTCAAGTCTTCGCTGGTGAGTGATTGAGACTGTGCTGAAAAACGACCGTTTGAGGCCAAGGAACGATTTTCTTGGTAGACATATAACACTCCTAAATGTTGAGCCATTTTTTCAAACAGAATTTCTTCTTGAAAAGGTTTGCAGATAAAGTCATCGCAGCCTGCATTTAAGATAGCCAATCGCTGCTCTTCAAAGGCGCTGGCGGTGAGGGCGATGATTTTAGTATTTTTTGCTTTGGGATGGCGTTTAATTTCCCCCGTTGCCGTATAGCCGTCCATCACGGGCATTTCCATATCCATCAAGATCAGATTGGGTTGCCAATTTTCCCAGACTGTGAGTCCTTGTTGTCCATTTTCGGCTTCTCTGACTTCAAATCCCAAGGGGGCGAGCAGTTCCAGGAGCAGTTGGCGATTTGCTAAGACATCTTCGACGACGAGGATGCGATATTTTGGCTGATTTGGTTCTAACCCAATCACCCGTCGCGGGTCAGAGAGCGTGCTTTCCGGTGCTTCGGATAGCACAGTTGCTTGAATATTAAATGTAAAGGTGCTGCCAATGCCTTGTTGACTCGTGACGCCAATCTCTCCTCCCATCAATTTGACAAATTGCTGGCTAATGGGTAACCCTAAGCCAGTGCCTTCCATCGACTGGCGTCCGATTTGGCTTTGCACGAAGGGTTTAAAGATGGTGGAGAGTTCTTCTGGTGCTATGCCGGGACCTGTGTCTTCGACGTTAAACCAAAGCGTCACGCGATCTGAGTCCAGAGGGGCATTTGAATCTATATTCTCCTCTGCTCCCCATCTCCCCTGCTCCTCTGCTCCCGGAGTCCCCTGCTCCAGAGCTGTTTTGACTCGCAGTTTTACGCTGCCAGAGGTGGTAAATTTGATGGCGTTGCCGAGCAGGTTAATTAAAACTTGACGCAGTTTGCTTTCGTCGGTTTTTACGTACTGTGGCAGTTGGGGGGCGCGTTCAAATTTCAATTCTAAGCCTTTGGATTTGGCTTTGAGTTGGAACATGTCTTCGATGGCGGTGAGTAGGCGATATAAATCGAAGCAATTTTCATTGAGTGCAATTTGACCGGCTTCTATTTTAGACATTGATAAAATGTCGTTGATCAGGTCTAGCAAATGCTCGCCGCTGCGATTGATGATTGCCAGATGTTCGCGCTCACCCTGTTCTAGGGAGTCGCTGCGGGCGAGCAGCTGGCTGAAGCCCAGGATGGCGTTGAGTGGGGTTCTGAGTTCGTGGCTCATGCGGGCGAGGAATTGGCTTTTAGCTTTGTTGGCGGCGTCGGCGGCTTCTTTAGCGAGCTTTAATTGGGTGAGTAATTCTGCCTGCTGCAAGGCGACTCCCAACTGGTTGCCTATTTGCACGACGATGTTGATTTCTGCGGCTGACCACAGGCGGGGGCCGGTATTTTGATAGGTTGCTAAGAGTCCCCAAAGTTTATTACCGCAGAAAATGGGGACGGTGATGTAGGCTTTGGCTTGAAATGTTTCTAACAGTTCGATGTAACAATTGCTGAATCCGGCTTGATAAATGTCTGAAACGCAGAGGTATTTTTCCCCTTGGTTGTAGATGCCGCCTCCTGTGCGCTGTAGGTAGGTATCTTCTACCAAGTTATCGGGGCTGTCCCATAGTTTGACGATGCATCTGGGGGATTCTAAAACTGCTTGTGTAAAATCGGGGTGTTCTGGGTCTAGCTGGACTACGGGAACCCAGCCGCTGCCGATGGACTCGGCGACGAAGTTGCCGCTCCAGTCGTTGTTGAAGCGATAGATGATGACGCGATCGCTCCCCACCACCTGCCTTAATTCTTCCGTCGTGGCGCGGAAAATTGTTTCTATATCCAAACTTTGGCGCATTCGTTCGATCGCTTTGGCGATCGCTCGTTCCCGTTCCGCACTTTCCCGCAATGCCTCTTGCGCTTGTTGCCGTTCTGTGATATCAACTGCCATCGATGCGCCGCCGATGGCGTTGCCGCTTTCATCGATCAATGCCGTGTTATACCATTCGCAGATCGCGATTCTGCCATCTTTGGTAATGTTCTCGCTGATACTGCAAGTTGCGCCGCGTTGATACAGTAGGTCTGGCGTTGCTAAGTTGATTTGCTGTTGGAGGGTAGAGGGGGTGAGTAGGTCAATCAAATTCTGACCGATGGCTTCAGTCTGAGAGTAGCCAAAAATCTCAGCTGCGGCGGAATTCCAGGCAATAATTTTACCGTCGTTATTCCATTCGATCACGGCGATCGGGGTTTGCTGGACTAAAAATGCGATTCTTTGTTGGGATTCCAACAGAAGTGCTTCGTTGAATTTGCGATCGCTCACATCGATCATCACCCCATGCCAAATTATTCCTCCCTGGGAACCAGGCTCAGCCTGGGAACCAGGCTCAGCCTGGGAACCAGGCTCAGCCTGGGAACCAGGGACAGCCTGGGAACCAGGCTCAGCCTGGGAACCAGGGACAGCCTGGGAACCAGGCAGGCGTTCGGGGCGAGAAGTTGCTTGCACCCACTTGATTTGACCTGATGGGTAAATCAGCCGTCCTTCCCAGGTAAAAGGGGTTAAGGTTTGGGCGCTATGAGCGATCGCATCGATCAAGCTTTGTCTGTCATTTGGATGAACTTGCTCGAAGCCTAGCGCTGCATTTTCTAATAGCTGTTGGGGTTCTAATTCGTAAATTTCTCGGCATCCGGAACTGACATAAGCAAAACTATAAGAGCCATCGGGATGGAGCAGAAATTCATAAATCAGTCCCGGTACGCTGGCGGTTAATTTTTGCAATCTGGCTTCGCTTTGCCGTAAGGCTTCGTCTGTGGCTTTGCGATCGCTGGTGTCTATTAGCACCCCATGCCAGAGGATATCGCCGTTATCGCAGGGTTCTGGTTTGGCAGCGCCTTGAATCCATTTTTGTTTTCCGGATGGGGTAGAAATCAGCCCTTCCCAAAACCAAGGTTCTAAAGTTCGGGCGCTAGTGGCGATAGATTCGTGGAGCTTTTGTCGGTCATCGGGATGAGCGAGTTGAAAGGCTAATTCTGGATTTTCTATTAGCTGTTCTGGTTCTAATTCGTTAATTTCTTTGCACCCAGAACTGACATAGGCAAAATTATAAGACCCATCGGGATGGAGCAGAAATTCATAAAGCATTCCCGGTACGTTATCTGCTAATTTTTGCAACCTGGCTTCGCTTTGCTTTAAAGCAATTTCTGCTTGTTTGCGGGCGGTGATATCTCTAAGGGTGATCAGATAGGCGGCTTTATGATCCCAGGTAATTCTTAACGCTCGCATTTCAGCGACAATTATTTCAGAGCAAGGCCGAATAATTTCTATTTCGGTTAATTCGTCGAGCGTTATTGGTAAACCTAACGATGTGTGCAAAACTTCTTCGTAGGATCTGCCGAACAAAGTGAGGGCGGCGCCATTGACAAACAGGATGCGATCGTTGTCGTCTTGAACGATTAATCCTTCGGATATTGTGGTGACAATTTGCGATAACCGCGCTTCGCTTTGTTCCAGACAGTTAATTAATGCGGTTTTGACTCGTTCGTCGCGTTTTTTGTCGCTGATATCCCGTCCTTCGGGAATTAGCAGCACGACGTTACCCGCATCATCTAAAACGGGTTTTAAAGAAAAGTCAATCGTGGCGATTGTCTTTCCCGCACCCCGGATATCGACTTCGTACCGCACGAATTCACCGCTAGCTGCTAGTGCAATCGCATCCCGCAGCTGCTGTTGAGTCGGGGTGAGGGAAGAAGACGCGGGGACGGGGGGACGGGGGGACGCGGGGAACTCTTGTGTCAAGCTCGACCCTCTCCCTTGTCCCCCATTCGACCCGTCTTCTGTACTCGACCCTCTCGCTTGTCCCCCATTCGACGCGTCTTCTCTACTCGACCCTCTCGCTTGTCCCCCATTCGACGCGTCTTCTCTACTCGACCCTCTCGCTTGTCTCCCCCTCGACCCGTCTTCTTTACCTACCGTCCACCAGCGAGTTTCCCAATACGGGCGTCCTACAGCGTCCCTAGACTCAATGCCGCAAAAATCTAACGCTGTCTGGTTGGCTTCTATGAGTGTGCCATCGGGGGTCAGCAGTCCGGTAAATTGAAACGTATTGTTAAAGATGGCGCGGAATTTCCGTTCGCTTTCTTGCAGCGCTGACTGGATGTGCTTGCGATCGCTAATATCTTTATGAGTTCCCGTCATCCGCACTGGGTTGCCCATTTCATCCCGTTCGGTTACCCTGCCGCGGGATATAATCCACTTCCATTCGCCTTCCTTGCTTGCCATGCGAAATTCTACTTCATAGCAGAGACTACGCCCTTGCAAGTTCGCCTGCAACGCAGCTAGTGCGGTTGGCAAATCTTCTGGATGTACGAGTCTTTCCCAAGATTGATACCGATCTTCGATTTCCTCGACTGCATACCCCAGCATGGTTTTCCACTCCGGGCTGTAATAAACTATTCCCGTGTTAATATGCCAATCCCACAATCCTAAACCGCTAGCTTCGATGGCGAGTTGAAAGCGTTCTTCGCTGATGCGTAACGCTTCTTCTGCTTGTTTGCGCTCAGTAATATCCTGCCCAATCCCGATACAATTCCCATCGGATAGCAGAATATTCGCCCAGCAAGTATCGATCGCCCTCCCAGAGCGGGTTGTGGTTTTGAAGTCCTGCCATTTCCCAGTTGCTGCCTCCATGAATTCTACAACTCTGGCGCGGTATTCCGGGTCTTGGTAGCATTCTACTAATAGATTGCGGTTGGCTAACTCTGCCCAAGACCAACCGAGAACAAGTTCTAAATGCCGGTTGGTTAGTAACATATTGCCCGCCGGATCGTAAAGCATCAGCATCACGGGGATGTTGTCAAAAATTGTTTGCAAAAGTTCTTTTTGCTGGCGCAGTTCCGCTTCGGCTTGCTTGCGTTGGGTAATATTCGTCGCCGCACCAAGAATTTGCTTTGGTTTCCCGTCTGCGGTTCTGGCGAATAAGGTATCCCGGCTGAAAAACCAAAAATACTCGCCATTTTTGTGCCGCATCCGATATTCAAATTCAAAAATATCGCCATCTTTGCCCGTTTCAAATTGTTTGAGATATTCCCGGAAGCGTGCCAAATCGTCGGGGTGCATTAAGGTTTGCACTACAGCCGTTCCTATCTGCTTTAAGTCTGACGGGGTGTAGTCAAGAGTTTCATCGATCTCGCGGTTGATATAGACATTTTGCTGCTCTATCAAGTCGTAAACGTACAAAATATTGGGATTTGCTTCGGATAATTTTTGAATAAACCGCTGGCTTTCTTGCAAGGCTTGTTCTATCTGCTTGCGCTCGGTAATATCGCTGAGGGAGCCAATCATTTCGATGGGGTTTCCAGCTTCATCCCGCACTAACTTAATCGCATCGTATATCCAGCGATAAGTCCCGTCTTTGTGTAAAAAGCGGTATTCGCTAGCATGATAACCCTGTGCCAATAGCTGGTGTATGTCTGCCCAGACGCGCTCTTTATCTTCCGGGTGCATATGGCTAGCCCAGAAATTATCTGACTCTAAAAATTCTCGCGGTTCGTAACCTAAAAGGGCCGTGACGTTTTTGCTGACAAAGGTAGTGCCGTAGTAGTCGGTTGTCTTGCAGCTATAAATAACCGATGGGTTGGAGGAAAGTAAATATTCCAGCCGTTCTCTGGCGATTAAAAGTTCTTGTTGAGCCTGCTTTTTCTGGGTGATATCGCAGAATGTCACCGCCAAGCCATCCCCTAATTTTACCGCGACAACGTGAAACCAAGCCAGTCTTCCTTCAAAGTTGTAGTGAACTTCTCGGCTGAAAATTTCTCCTGTTTCAACCACCCGGACATAGTCTTCAAATAGTCCAGTTTCCTCGGTCCACGGCAGTTTTTCTAATAAATATCGCTCGATTAACTTTTCGGCTTTGATTCCGGCTATTTGTTCCGCTGACGGATTGACTAAAAGAAATTTAAAATCTACTATATTTCCTTGGTTATTTCTCACCGATGCCAACGCTACAATCCCGTCTTGGGAACTATCTAATACGCTCGCCAGTAAAGATTTTGATTGCGCCAGTGCTTCGCTTGTTTTCACCAACTCGCTGACATCGGTATGGGAGAAAATCATCCGCACCACCTGCCCGCTTTCATCTTTGAGATGTATGGCTCGCACGAGAATATGCACCGTTGAACCGTTTTTATGATAAAATCTTTGTGTCGTCGTAAATTCTTTCACTCGACCGGCATTATAAGCCTCGATCAGGTTTAAGGCGGCATTTTTATCTTCTGCAAATATTAATTGTTCCCAAGAGGAAAATTGCTCGTAAATTTCATCTTCCTCGTAGCCGAGCATTTCTTTCCAGCGGGGGGAGAAGTAAACTTCGCCTGTTTGTAAATTCCATTCCCAAAAGCCGTCGTTCGAGGCGCACAAAACTAATTCCAAACTGTCTTTAGTTTCTTGCAGTTCTGCTTGTGCAGCGTTGCGAATCTGAATTTCTTCTTGGAGTACTTGATTTTTTAGTTCTAGTTGCTTTTGCAGGATTTGGATTTCGAGATGATTTTCGATCCGGGCTAAAACTTCTTCGACTTGAAAGGGTTTGGTAATATAATCGACGCCGCCGACTTTAAAGGCTTTAACTTTGTCGGTGGCTTCATCTAACACGCTCAAGAAAATGACTGGAATATCCCTGGTTTGCTCGTTAGCTTTGAGCCTTTTACAGACTTCAAATCCGGTCATTTCTGGCATGATAATATCGAGCAAAATTAAGTCGGGAGGGGAAGATTTGGCTGCATTCAATGCCAGTTGTCCAGAGATAGCCCGCTGGACTTTATACCCGCGCTGAGTCAGAATATTGGACAAACACCGCAGGTTGCTGGGTTGGTCGTCAACCACTAAAATTTTGAAGGTTTGATTATCAATTGTCATGGGTTTAACTGCGAGTTTGGATTTGACCCCGAATGCTGAATTATTTTATAATTGAGTGAGTGAGTCTCACTATTATATCGAGGCGAAAATCATCAAGTAAATCCCTTAAAGCCTTGGCTAGAGGGGTATAAGATTCGGGTATTTGCTCGATCAGCTGAGCCACCAACTCTTCATCGACTTCGTTAGCAGCCTGATAGAGCTGTGCGATCCAAGTTTGTGGCATTTGAGCGAGTTGCTGAAGCAAAAGCTTGACGGGTTTTTCACTAGCATAATAACGTTTGCGAGAATAAGCGAGGGTTGATTGAGGTAAATCTTCGTAAACATAGCGCAGGCCCAGGTATTCAGCCATCTTTGCAAAAATTAACTGTTCGGGAAAAGGTTTGCGGACAAAATCATCGCAACCTGCTGCCAGGATTTCCCCTCGTCGCTCTTCAAAGGCACTGGCAGTCAGGGCAATAATGATGGTTTGGCAAGGGGAAGAAGAAGCGGCGACGGGGAGAGGGGGAGACGCACAGAAAGTCCCCTTGTCCTCTGCTGCAAAATCTCTCTCCCGCAATCTAATTTGTTTGCTTGCTTCCATACCATCCATCACTGGCATCCGGGTATCGAGCCAAATCAGGTGCGGTCGCCACTTTTCCCACAGTTCGAGAGCTTGCTCGCCATTTTCAGCTTCTTTGACCTCAAAACCAATCGGTTCGAGCAATTTAACCATCAGCAGGCGGTTTTCTTTCGTGTCGTCAACCACGAGAATTCGGTAAGTTATTTGATTGGGTTCTAAACCAATCACCCGTTGCAGGGGTTCGGTGATAATTTCAGCGGGTTTTGCTAGCTGCGCTGGGATATTAAATTTAAAAATTGTTCCCTGACCAAAAACGCTGCTGACTGTAATTTTTCCTGCCATTAATTCCACGTAACTGCGGGTAATGGTTAAACCAAGACCCGTGCCTTCAACGGCTTTTTTCCCTGCTTCTGCTTGGACGAAGGCATCAAACAAGCTATACAGTTCTGCCGGGGCAATACCGCAGCCTGTGTCTTCTACTTCAAATATTAGTTGGTAATGGCGTTCCCCGGCAGAGCCAGGGAACGAGGGTAATTGGTCATTGGTAATTGGTGGTTCTTGCCGAGCGGGTGACCGATCGCCCAATACGGCTTGCACGCGCAAGGTGACGCTGCCATAGGATGTAAATTTAATTGCGTTTCCCAGCAGGTTGGTTAAACAAACGCGCAATTTTTTTTCATCGGTTTTGACGAATTGGGGAACGTCTGGACTGACTAAAAAATTTAAAATCAAGTTTTTTTGTTCGCATTTAATTTGAAACATTTCTTCCAGGGTATCGAGCAGGCGATACAGGTCAAAGCTGGTTTCGTAAAGACCGATAATCCCGGCTTCGATTTTGGAAAAATCCAAAACATCGTTAATTAAGTCGAGTAAATGTTCGCCGCTGCGGCTAATAATTCGCAGATTTTCTACTTGTTCGGAACTGAGGTGGCGATCGCGCAACAAAACTTGAGTAAACCCAAGGATAGCATTGAGCGGTGTTCTGAGTTCGTGACTCATGTTGGCGACGAATTGACTTTTTGCTTTGGAAGCAGCTGCGGCGGCTTCTTCGGCTTTTCTGCGATCTACAATTTCTTGTTGTAGTTGTTCATTTTGGGTTAGGAGTTGTTTTTGCAGCCGTTTAATTGTGAGTTGATGTTCAACTCTCGCCAAAACTTCTTCTACTTGAAACGGTTTTGTGATATAATCCACTCCCCCAATTTCAAAGGCTTTGACTTTATCCAAAACTTCATCTAAGGCGCTAATAAAAATGACTGGGATTTCCTTGGTTTGGGGGTCGGCTTTTAATTGCTCGCAGACTTCATAGCCGGATAGGTCGGGCATTTTAATATCGAGTAATATTAAATCGGGGGGAGCCGATTTGGCGGCGCGGATTGCCATTGTTCCCTTAATGACGCCTCGGACTTTATAGCCGCGATCGCTTAAAGTTGCGGATAACACTTGCAGGTTTTCTGGGGTGTCATCAACGATTAATATATTGCCTTTGTTATCTTCGGTCATGGGGAATTGCTAATTGCTAATTGCTAATTGCTAATTGGTAATGGGGAATTGGGATTTGCTGTTTTATTGGCTTTGAAAAACATCAATTAAATCGATGATTTGATCGCAGCGGAAGTTGTTGACTAAGTCGGCGATCGCATGTTTTAAAGGTGCGGACTCGCTGGGTATTTGCTCTATTAAACAGAAAATTAGCTCGTTATCGATGGAGCAAGCGGCGTCGTATAATTCCTTCACCCATTCAGGTGGCATTAATTGGAAAGATTCTGGTTGCAGAACGAAAGATGAATGGGTATTTCCCGCTGGGGTAGTGGAGGGGAGTTCCCCGTTGGACGGGGTGGATGAATGTTGCTGTTCATAAACGTAACGCACTCCCAAGTATTGAGTCATTTTATCCAAGATAACCTGCTCGCGAAAAGGCTTGGCGACGAAGTCATCGCACCCGGCGGATAAAATGACAGATCGTTCTTCATCAAAGGCACTGGCGGTGAGGGCAATAATCACAGTTGCCTGACCTTTTAAATGGGTTTTGATGCGTTTGGTAGCTTCGTAGCCATCCATCACCGGCATCCGCATATCCATCAAGATTAAATGGGGTTCCCACATCGACCAAATATCGACAGCTTGCAGGCCATTTTCGGCTTCGCAGACGGAAAAACCGATGGATGTTAGCATTTTTACCAAGAAAAGGCGGCTTTCCATCCGGTCATCAACGACGAGGATGCGATATTCGGGTTGGTTGGGTTCTAAACTGATGACTCGCTTGGTTTCTTGGGTGGCTTGAATTTCAGATGAAGTGGCGAGATCGACTGCAATATCAAATTTAAAAATGGTTCCTTCTCCGACTTTGCTGTTGACAGTAATATCCCCGTGCATCAGTTGGATGAATTGTCGGCTAATGGGTAACCCCAGTCCGGTTCCTTCTTGACTCCGCCGTCCCGTTTCAGTTTGGGCAAAAGGTTTAAACAAGTTGTCCATTTCTGCTTCTGCAATGCCGGGACCAGTGTCTTCAATTTCAAAATATAAGCGGCAATGGGTAATGGGTAATTGGTAATTGGTAATTGATACATTCTCAAGATCTCCCACAGGCGAGACGCCTGTGCTACTCTGCTCAGATTTGACGCGCAAGGTGACGCCGCCTTCTTTGGTAAATTTAATTGCGTTTCCCAACAGGTTAAGTAAAACTTGGCGCAATTTGCTTTCGTCGGTTTTTAGATAACGGGGCAGGTTTGGGTCTTGGTCGAAAATTAACTGCAAGCCTTTTTTTTGGGCTTGGAGTTGCAACATGTCTTCGATGGTTTCTATTAGGTGGTGCAGGTCAAAGGGATTGGGTTCGAGGCTGACTCGTCCGACCTCGATTTTTGACATTTGCAGAATGCTGTTGATTAAGTTGAGTAAATGCTCGCCGCTTTTAGTAATAATGTTGATTTGTTCTTTTTGTTCGGTGTGGAGGGATGGATCGCGGGAGAGCAATTGGGTAAATCCTAAGATAGCGTTGAGTGGGGTTCTCAATTCGTGGCTCATGTTAGCGAGAAATTCGCTTTTGGCACGGTTGGCTTTATCGGCGGCTTCTTTGGCTTGTTTGAGGGCAATTTCGGCTTGTTTGCGCGTGGTAATATCGCTGGCGGTGCCGGTGGTGCCGATGATGTTTCCTTCTGGATCTTTTACAGCGATCGCATTCGTGAGAATGTTAACTTCTCTGCCATCTTGAGTGATGATGGTGCTTTCCGCTTGGAAAATTGATTCGCCATTCAGCAGGCGTTGATGCCATTCGTTAGAAGCCGCAACGGCTTCGGGTGCGAGGAAATCAGAAAAATAACGACCCAACATTTGGCTGGGTTCGTAACCGTAAACTTGTTTGGATGCTTGGTTGATAAAATTAATCCGTCCGGTGCGATCGCATGCCCAAATCACATCCTGGGATGTTTCGACCAAGCTGCGATATTTCTGTTCGCTTTCGGCGAGGTTGAGTTCTGCCTGTTTGCGATAGTTAATATCTGATTGGGAACCCAAGAGTCGCACGGGTTTTCCACTTTCGTCCCACACTGCTTGTCCCCGGTCTTGAATCCATTTGTAGCTGTCGTCTTTGCACCGCAGGCGATATTCGGCAGTATAAAAGGGGGTAATCCCATCTAGATGTTGTTTCATTGCTGCGGTTACCCGGTTTAAATCTTCGGGATGGATGCGGCTTTTCCATTCATCTACACTGTTGCCGATTTCGCTTTCTTCATACCCCAGCATTTCTTTCCAGCGGCGCGATCTGAATACTTCACCCGTGACGAGGTTGGCGTCCCAAATCGCATCGTTGTTGGCTTTTAATACTAACTGCCAGCGTTCTTCGCTCTTTCTTAATTCTTCGCTTGATCGCTTGCGTTCCGTAATATCCTGACTCACAGAAATCAGACAATTTTCTCCGCCAATTTCTATCATTTCTGACGAGAGCAACGCCGTTCTTATTTCCCCCGATTTGGTGCGAGATTCAAATTCATAGTTGCGGACAAATCCTTGGGAGGCTAATAGTTCAAATAGGCGCTTACGGTCTGATAAATTGACCCAAATATTCAAGTCAACGGCGGTGCGACCGATGATTTCGTCAGCCGCGTATCCCGTCATCTCGCAAAAGGCATCGTTAACTTCAATATGCCTACCATCCCTGAGTCGGGTAATTGTAATTGCGTGAGGCGTGGACTGAAAAGCTTTGGCAAATTTTTCTTGTTCTTGGCGCAGTTGGGCGGTTCGTCGATCGACTAACGCTTCTAGTTCTTCATTTAACTGCTGAAGTTTGACATTCTTTTCTGCCAGTTCTTTTTCCAGTAAATAGCTATTGATAGCTTCTTTTACCGTTAATTTTAAATCTTCTTGCTGCCATGGTTTAGCGATGTAACGATATAATTTTGCATATTTAATTGCATTCCCTACTGCTTTAACATCTGCTTGTCCCGTCAGCATTATTTTAATAGTTTTTGACGAGATTTGATGGACTTGCCGTAACAATTCATCCCCTTTCATATCGGGCATGAGATAATCGGAAATTACTAAGGGAATTTCACAACCATCTTCTAGCAATTCGATTAGCAAGTCTAAAGCATCTTCACCTCCTTCTGCGGTTTCGATGGCATAATCTTCGCCTAAAGTTGCCTTCAGCTCGATTTTCAAGCTGTCCAGGATTGTGGGTTGGTCGTCAACGCAAATAATAACTGGTTTTTTCATAACTATTGGTTTAAGCCGGATTTAATCGTGTCAATCAGTTCTTTTACATCCCAAGGTTTGGACAAACAGCTATGCAAATTCGCTTCTTTTATAGCCCGATCTATGGCAGAGCGATCCGCTTGTCCAGTCAACATCACTTTGACAATATTTGGATACTTTTGGTGAACGCGGATTAAAAATTCATCTCCTTTAAGACCGGGCATTAACCAATCAGATACAATGACGATAATCGGGATATCTCCTTCAATCTCTTCAATAATTTCTAGGGCTTCATCGGCACTTTCTGCCACTTCATATAAGTAAGCATCCCCGAACTCATTTTTTAATTTAATTTTCAAACTATCCAAAACAACTACTTCATCATCAACGCATAAAATTGCTGGCTTTCCCATAACACTTTCCTCAACTACAAAGGTAAAAATACGGTAAATTTTGTTTGACCGGGAACGGTTTCTACTTGGATTTCCCCGCCATGTTTTTCGACGATTTTTTTAACGATATCCAATCCCAAGCCGCTGCCAACACCAGCGGGTTTGGTGGTGAAAAATGGCTGGAATATTTTTGGCATAATTTCCTCTGGGATGCCTATGCCGTTATCGGTAAAGCTGACTCGGATTTGATTGTCTTGCTGTCCAATGTCTATTTTTAAAGTCCCTTTATAGTTCATGGCTTGTAGAGCGTTGTGAATCAGGTTTGTCCAAACTTGATTGAGTTCATCAGCATAGCATAAAATATAAGGTAAGTTCTGTTCATAGTTCCTCACAATTTCCACGCTTTGTTTGATTTGGTTAGAATACAAAATTAAGACGGTTTCAATGCCTTCAGTAATATTGGCTAGCACCTTTTCACCTCCAGGGTTGTCATGGGTGTAGGTTTTTAAGGCAAATACTACTTTAGCCGCCCGTTCGGCGGCGGTGACGATGGTTTGGGCGCTTGTTTGTAAGGTGGAAATTTGATAGGCGGTTCTTAAAATATTTCTGTCTTGAAGTAAAGGCAAAAAAGGTTCAATTTGATCGTAAATACCCATGTCAACTAAGGTATCGGCTACGGTGTCGGGATTTTCAATGGCGCGGTCTTCCAGTTGCTGCCGCAAGGCTTTTTTAAGTTGACGCCTTTGTTTGGAAGAAAATAAAGTTGATTGTTGGCTTGATTTCCTCAAGAGGGCAAAAAATTCCTCGCCGCGTTCTTGGGAAAGGTTTTGGAAAAATTGGGGTAACTTTTCTAGATTGTGAGTCAAGAAATCAACAATATTCTGCACGGAGGAGCGAATGGCACCCAGGGGGGTATTAATTTCGTGAGCGACTCCAGCTACTAATTGTCCCAATACTGCCATTTTTTCCGATTGGATCAGTTCTTGTTGCGCCAGTTGTAGCTTTTGCAGGGTATGGGCTAATTCTTCATTTTTGTGACGCAGGGCGATTTCGGCAATTTTGCGATCGCTAATATCCCGCGCTACCCAAATGGCCCAATTGCTAGACAGGGGCGATATGTTTGCAGTAAACCATATCTCGCCCTCTCCAACGGATAATTTGTAATCAAAGTTAATCGTTTGCTGCGTCTCTAAAACCCTTTCAACTTGCTGCCACCAGATTGAACCATTCTCATGTTGAAACAGTTGCGCCATCGTCTCTGAAATCATATCCCACTCGGATGGGTAGGCGGAAGATGTATTTGTCGGCATCGCCTCGATATTTCTTTGCCTGTCGAGGACGAGGATAATATCGTTCATCCCGGCAAAGACGGCACGCATTCTATTTTTAGAAGCTTCCAGGTGTTCGTTGAGGAGTTGGCGATCGCGTATTTCTTGTAATAATTTTTGGTTCGTCTCCTGCAGTTGCGCGGTGCGTTCTTCAACTCGTTGTTCCAGGATAGCGTTGAGGCGGCGCACTTCGGTTTCGGCAGCGGTGCGTTCTTGCAGCGCCTGCATTAGTTGTGCGTTCGCTGCCATCAGTTCTTTTGTTCTCGCTTGCACTTGCGCTTCTAAATTCTCGTTAACCTGCCGCAGTTGCGCTTCTGCCTGTTGCATTTGCTCGTTCATTTGTTGCAAGGTACGGGTTTTTTCCCCGATCGTTTGCTGCAACAGTTCCACGGTAGCGTACATTTGGGCTGGGTCTAATGCTTGCAACAGGTTGGTTTGAGTCACAATCCCGACTAAGTATCCCGCCTGATCAACGACTACCAACCGCCGGATGCGGTGCTGTTGCATCTTTTGATTAGCTTCCCATAAAGTGGCATCGCTTCCCACTGGCAGCAAAGGTGAAGTCATAACGGTTTCTGCCTTTGTCTGGGCGAGGTCGATGTTTTGGGCGGCGAATTTAACGATATCTCGTTCGGTGATAATACCTACGGGTTTGAGAAACCCTTCGAGAAACCGGGTTTCTTGGGTGCAGATCGCAACGCAGCTTCTGCGTTGCGTTGCCATTAATTGGGCAACATCGAAGACTGAAGTTTCTGGCGTTGCAGTTGTCACGGTTTTGGTCATGATATCGGCAACGCGCCCCATTTGCAGCAAGTCGGTGGGTTTGAGGACGGCGCGTAAACTTTCTCCCGTCAACACGCCGAGCAATTTACCATCAGCGTCTGTAATGGGGAGGTGACGAATTTGAGCCGAATGCAACAGTGTCAGCAAGTCAAAGATATTATCTGCGCGATCGCGCGGGCAAGTAATCAAATTCTGCGTCATCACTTCGGATACAGTCATTTCCTCTAGTGGTTTATCGCTAATCGCCAGTCGAACGACATCGCGTTCGGTGAGAATACCGAGTAATTTTTCTTGTTGGGTAATTAAAGTATAGCTAGCGCCAGTTCTGCTCATGGTTGCGATCGCCTCGCTTAATGGAGTCCCAGGCGGCATCATCAAAGGATGACGCTCAAGCGCTTGCTCGATTAAGGTTTGGTTATCTGAAAGGTTAGGGGACATAACTATAAATCAACCATTTTTAAACATTTTAAAGTTTAAAACATTTTTTTGAGCCTGTAGGGGCGGGTTTTACCAGTAACTCACTCAAGTTGATTAATTGGTAATTGGTGAAGTGTGATGCTACATTTCAGATATATTTAAAATCTTAAATTACCCATTACCGATTACCCATTACCCATTACCAGCTTCGTTGGATATAACTAGCAAATAACGTTAAATTACTAATCCTATCACTTAGCAATTAGCTATTAGCAATTAGCATTAAATAGGTAGTAAAACGCTAAATTTTATTGGCGCTGGGAGCTTACTTCTATTTTTACTAGATGTTTTTCGATAATTTTTGCACGATTCCCAATCCCAAGCCGCTGCCAATCCCGGCGGGTTTGGTGGTAAAAAATGGCTCGAATATTCTTGGCAAAACTTCGGGGGGAATCCCTTTTCCAGTATCTGTAAAGCTGACGCAGATGCTGCCATCTTGCTGGGTTACGTCAATCGTTAAAGTTCCTTTGTTTTCCATTGCCTGCAAAGCATTCTGAAGCAGATTATTCCATACTTGATTTAGTTCATCAGCATAACAGGGAATTTCCGGCAACGAACGGTCATAATTCTTGACAACTTCTCCCCCTTGTTTTAGTTGGGTATTAAAGATAATTAATACTGTGTCAATTCCCTCAGTAATATTCGCCAACTTTTTTTCATCCCCATGGTCATAATGAGCATAGCGTTTGAGTGACATGACTAATTTAGCGGCGCTGTCTGTAGCCGTTTTAATTGTATGGGAACTTTTGAACAAGTAGGAAATTTTATCAATATTTAAAATATCAGCGCTGTTAGGTTGTTTTAATCAGCCTAAAAACGGCGCTATCTTATCATAAATTCCCAAATCGAAAAGGGGAGAGGCGAGAATTTGATCGTTTGAGAACGCTGCAATTTCCAACTGGTGAATTAACCCTTTTTTAATTAGGCGTCTTTCTCTGCTAGATCAGATCGCCGTTTGGGAAATTGACCGTTGCAGCAAAGCCAAGAAATCCGAGCAAAGTTCCGGAGAAAGTTGTTGCCAGACAGGGGGTAACTGTTCTAAAAGTTCAGTTAAATAATTATTCAGATTATTCGCTGATGAGCAAATCGCACTCAGGGGATGATTAATTTCATGAGTCACTCGGGCAATCAGTTGTCCCAATGCTGCCATTTTTTCCGAGTGAATCAGTTCGGTTTGCGTTGCTTTTAACTTTGCCAATGCTTGTTGCAATTCGCGATTTTTTGCTGCCAGTTCCTCGTTAGCGGTTGTTAGTTCCAGGGTTCTCGCTGGCACTTGCGCTGACAAATATAGCGGATTGCAGTCGCATGAGGTACACCTTGGCAGCAGTGTGCGGGCACCCTTAAGGGTGCCGCTACACAAAAGGCGCCAAAAGGCTGTACCTCACACGAAAAGCAATCCGCTGTATTCATTCACCTCTCGCAGTTGTGCTTCTGCCTGCTGCATTTGCTCGTTCATTTGTTGCAACTGTTGCGTTTTTTCGGCGATGATATGCTCTAAAAGTTCAACAGTGGCATACATTTGAGCCGGTTCTAAAAGTTGCAACAAGCTACTTTGGGTAACAATCCCGGCTAAATATCCCGCTTCATCTACGACTACCAAACGCCGAATCCCATACTGTTGCATCAACTGATGAACTTGCCACAGGGTGAAATTGAGTTGCGTCGGGTGCAGCGGGCAACTCATAACAGTTGCGGCTGAAGTTTGGACGATATCCAGTCCTTGAATTTTGAATTTGACGATATCCCGTTCGGTAATAATTCCCACAGGTTTCAGAAACCCGGTTTCTTCAAGAAACCGGGTTTCTTGGGTTTCTTGATCGCAAATTACAACGCAACTTTTGCGATGGGTTGCCATTAGCTGGGCAACTTGAAAAACTGAAGCATTAGGCAAAGCAGTCAGTACATTATTGACATCCTCCCCGCCCTAAAACGGCGGGGATTCCATCTACTCCAGAAGCTCAAAAATTGATAGCTGCTGAAATTCTGGTGGGTTGACGCTTCCCTGGTCGCTGCTACAAATAACTGTAGTCTGACGCTGGCCTCCACGTCCGTTTAAAGTCTCCGAATGTCCTCCGGCGACCAAGATATTCACTGCGGCATTCACATCACGAGCGTGCGATGTACCGCAATTCAAACAAACCCATTCTCGGATTGATAAATCTAACTTTCCAATCCTAAAGCCACAACAAGAACATCTTTGAGAAGTAGGTTCCCAACGGTTGATTATCCGAAATTCCCTACCAGATCTTTCCGACTTAGCTTCGAGAAATGTCCTAAAACTTCTCCATCCTAAATCAGAGATTGCTCTAGACAGTTTCCGGTTTTTAACCAGGCCCGACACATTAATATCTTCCAAGACAATCGTTTGGTTTGAGCGGATTATCTGAGTTGATAGCTTGTGTAAAAAATCGGTTCGATTGTCTGCCAATTTAGCATGAAATCTTGCTAACCGTTTTCGAGACTGCTCAGATCGCCTAGACCCTCTCGTTTTCCGATCTAATTTTTTAGATAGTTTCCTCAAGCAAAGAATCTTTCTTGTGAGAGGTTTGGGAGCTTCTATTTTTTGACCGTTGCTTAAGGTAGCAAAGCTTTTAATTCCTAAGTCTATCCCAATCGTCTTGTCAGATTGCGGTAGATTTTCGGGCTGAACTTCGACAACAAAACTAAGGAAATATCGGTTTGCACTGTCTTTGATGACGGTAACAGAGCTAGGTGCGGACGGAAGCGGTCTTGACCAAACCACATCTAAATTGCCGACTTTGGCTAAATAGATTTGGCCGACTTTCACGGAGAATCCTGTGTTAGTAAATCGCGCCGATTGCTTAGATTTACGCTTTTTAAACCAGGGTAGTTTAATTTGCCGTCCCTTCCTTTTTCCTTTGCAGGAGCTGAAGAAGTTTTTGTACGCTTGTTCTAGATCGTTGAGCGATTGCTGTAAGGGAACGGTAGAAACTTCAGAAAGCCATGCCCTACTTGCTGTTTTCTTGGCTTGGGTGATAAATTGTTTTTGCAGAGCGGTGTTCTTCGGCTTCTTTCTACCTCCTTTATACTCGGAAACACAGAAAGCCAGAGCATCGTTGTTGAACTAAGTCAGAGAGTCACCCCTCTGACTCGTCTTCAGAACCGGACGTGAGACTTTCACCTCATCCGGCTCCTCAGTTACAAGGTGCTTGTCACGCATACCAGCCATATCCTGAGCGGTTT
>NZ_BLAY01000111.1 GCF_020521235.1 Microseira wollei NIES-4236
GGAGAAATTAACCATGCAAGCTAACATGGAACCCGCCGCTGCTTCTATCAACATGCCAGTTCTCAAAGAAGGTGATTCTGGTGAAGCCGTCCGCTTCCTAGAACAGCTGCTGATCTGTTATGGCTACCCCAATTCATTTAATGCCCAGTTCGATGCATCCACAAAGAAGGCTGTAGAAGCGTTCCAAAAAGCGCAAAAACTGACAGTGGATGGAGTTGTCGGTAAAAATACCTGGCGGGCTTTGGGTAGTGCTTGTAAGCCCTAATCAGCTACTAAACAACCTGTTTGAATTCTGGTCAACCACGCATTAACTTTTGGAGAAATTAACCATGCAAGCTAACATGGAACCCGCCGCTGCTTCTATCAACATGCCAGTTCTCAAAGAAGGTGATTCTGGTGAAGCCGTCCGCTTCCTAGAACAGCTGCTGATCTGTTATGGCTACGCTAATTCATTTAATGCCCAGTTCGATGCATCCACAAAGAAGGCTGTGGAAGCGTTCCAAAAAGATCAAAAACTGACAGTGGATGGAGTTGTCGCTAAAAATACCTGGCGGGCTTTGGGTAGTGCTTGTAAGCGCTAATCAGCTACAATCTGCCCTAAGTAGAGGTTAAAAAAAAGAGCGATCGCTTTTGTTTAACGAGAGCGATCGCTCTTTTTTTTCATGCTATTTTTTACCTGCTAAAATTACCCTATAGGTTACTGTAAAAACCTAGCAATCGAGATGACTTTAGAAGAGTAGAAAAAACCAATTTTTTAGAGAGGAACCAACTCTGACTGAAGCAACTGCCACTATCAACATGCCAACGCTGCGTAAAAATGACACTGGTCTAGCCGTCAAAATACTGCAAAAGGTTCTAAACTGTTATAAGTACGGCCTTAAAGTTGACGGAATTTTCGAGGCAAAAACAGAAGCAGCAGTGAAAGATTTCCAAAAGAAATATAAGTTGACGGTCGATGGGATTGTTGGGTCTAAAACCTACAATGCCTTGGCTGATAACTAATAAAGGTAATCGGTAGGATCATTACAGCGGATTGCAAATGAGTGAGGTACACCGAAAGTTTGTGTAGCGGCAGCAAAAATGGCAGCCGCTACACAAACAAAGCGATTTCGCTGTACCTGACGCGGCTGCAAGCCGCTGTAATTGGTAGGCGGATCTGGCTGACCAAAGATAATCCTAAAAGCACAGCGATCGCTCTCTAAAAGGTGAGCGATCGCCGTTCTGATTCAAACTAATATTCACTACCTACAGCACTAGGCAATCAGCATGAAGTCTGTAGCATTTAATTTCGGGATACCTTGTAGTGTGGCAAATTGGCCTCCGTCTCCAAAGCCATCACCAATTCCATTCTGGTTGTAGAACAAGTTACCAGTACCTATGCTGTAGGTGATGAGAGCTTTACTGACACTAGCAGCTGTGTCATCAGCCACAAGTGCAAACTGATCGGCTGCAAGACCATCACCCATTGCAGTGGTCAAAGCAGTAAAAGTTGTCTTGCTCAGAACAATTGTGTCTGTCCTTGCCTTAAAGTCAGTAATGGTATCGACGCCGATAGCGATCGTGTTGAAAGCTTTGTTGGTGCCGTACAAGAAACTATCAGCACCCTGATTCCCACTCAGGAGGTCATTGCTAGCTCCACCAGAGAGGGTGTCATTGCCAGCTCCTGCTTCAATGGTGTCATTGCCATCGATAATTATGGGATAGATTTCACCGATGTAGAAGATGTCATTGTCTCCTCCACCGAAGAGCAGATCGTTGCCCGTTCCGCCTTGGAGAAGATCGCGACCTTCCTCTCCCTTCAGGGTGTCATGACCAAACCCGCCATAAAGGGTATCTTGCTCTTCTGGCGTGTCGCCAAAGTATAATTTGCTGGCGCTAGAGGTTTGTCCGCCATAGATGAGGTCATTGCCTGACCCACCGTCGAGGATGTCACTACCTCCTGGGACAAAACCCGCCCGAGTGAAGAAACCTTGCCCGCCATTGAGGGTATCATCGCCAGTTCCCCCGTCGAGATTGTCATTGAATCCCCCGCCATTGAGGGAGTCATCCCCTTGTTCGCCATGAAGGTCACTGCGATAGTCGCTGCTCAGAATGTCATCGCCAGAACCGCCATAAGCAGATCCAGAGTTGACGAAGATATGTAGGGTGTCCTGGCCCGGTCCCCCATACAGAGTAGAACGATAATGCCCATAGAGTAGGTCGTCGCCAAATCCGCCATCGAGGATTTCAGCGCCACCGTCAGAGAAGAATTGAGCCATCTCGCTGACGCCTTTGAGGGTGTCGTTGCCAGAGCCGCCCTCGAGGGTTTCAACCCCGGACACAATACCACCATAAATCAAGTCATCGCCAGCCCCACCCTTGATCAGGTTGCTAGCAATCGAATACCCGCCTCTGAGGGTGTCGTTGCCTAAGCCGCCATCGAGGGTGTCCCGATCGGAATAAGCGCCAGATCCACCAGAGATCAAGTCATTGCCGCTGCCTCCTACGAGGAGATCGCTGCCAGGGCCACCGTCGAGGGTATCGTTGCCTCTCAAGCCTAAGATGGTGTCATTACCATAAGGGTCTGAGATGATGTCATCGTCTTGAGTACCAAGGAGGTAGTCATCCATCAAAGTGCCGATTAAAGAAACCATGATGTTTTATACCTGTAAATATTTAACTGTGCTGCCAAGACTTTTTAAGCAAATCAGGCTGTTATACCTTTTTTTTCTACAACAAATAAATTATTATAGCTAGCCAAATTCATCACGCTCCCTAAAATTATTAAAACATGATTCAAGTTAGCATTGTTACCTGTTTGGCAAATTCTTACAAAAAGTTACATGGCCAGATTAAACCAGGCTGATCGATTAACTCGCTTCCAGTTAAAATTTCACTACAAAAGTTGAGCGAGCGCTCACTTCACCACAGTGGCGATCGCTAACTCTTCAAAGGCATCAATTCAGCGGTATACGAATAGGATTCAAGCTCATTGATCGCCTTTACTGCTTATACCAAGCCTTTCGCCACTGCTGCATTTGGTCGATCTCTTTTTGTTGTGAAGTTACAATCTCTTGCGCTAGCTTCTTAATTTCAGGACGCTTGGTCTTTTTAAGAGCATCTTGAGCCATTGTTAGCGCCGCTTCGTGGTGAGGAATCATCGCATCGATGAAGCGCTGGTCAAATGTTTCATCGGCAGATCCTAAATCTTGAGACATCATCATACTCTGCATTTGTTCGGGAGACATCGCCACCGTTTGACCCATTTTGGCATCATAAGCCATTGGTTGATTTCCAGCTGGCGGATACCAATTGTTCCGCCACTGTTTCATCTGCTCAATTTCTTGATTTTGAGCTTTGATAATGTTGTCAGCCAATTGTTTCATTTCAGGGCGTTTAGATTTCTGCTGGACTTCTTGAGCCATTAAAACTGCCCCTTGATGGTGCGGTGTCATCGCATCAATAAACCGCAGGTCATAGTCGGCATCTGCTGGCCCCAAATTTATCGCCATGCTGTGATTCCCACTGCTTCCATGCCCCGGATGTTCTTCAACCTTATTGCCAGCAATAGTTGCATTTGGAGTAGTGACTTGACTTGGGTTTTGAGATGTGCTTTTTGACGAGCAACTTTGAGCCAGAAATAAGGTTGAGACTATGACAATTCCGGTAACAAAAGACTTCATTGGTTACTTTATTCAGAAAAGTTTATATGTAGGGTGCTCTCTTCGGCGGAGTACGGCACCATCACACCATATGTAGGGTGCGTTAGCGATCGCGTAACTTGCATAATTCCCGATAACATAACGGTAAATTAGTCAGGCGATCGCCGATACCAAGCTAGATAAAATTGCCGCATTTGGTTAATCTCATCTGTTTGAGATTTGATAATAGAATTAGCGAGGTTGCGAATTTCCGGTTTAGTAGCGTGGTTCAGCGCCCTCCTGGACATTCTGACACCCATTTCATGATGGGGAATCATTTGACGAATAAATTCTTGGTCAAAATCAGAAGCATTTCTCAGCGCTTCTAAATCTCCCATCATATCCCCATGCCTATGCATTCCCATACCACCCATTGAGGTAGCAGGAACTTCTGTGCCGTACCAAGCTTTATACCAGGTTCGCATCTGCTGAATTTCGCGAGTTTGATCTCTTTTAATCATTTGGGCCAGTCTTCTGATTTCAGGACGTTTAGCGCGGCTTAAAGCCAGATCTGCCATGTCTATTGCTCCCTGATGGTGGGGAATCATCATTTCGATGAAATGGCGATCTGCCTGAGTCATCATCCCTCTTTGGCGAGGGGTAACTTGAGCAAATTGCTGGTGTAAATTTTGTCTTGAAGATTGAGCTAACGTGCCATTGGCAAGTACTACTCCTGTAATCCCACTGCTGGTTAATAGACTCATCAATGTGTAAATTATCACTTTCTTACTCATAGTTTCCTCCTCATTTAAGAAATCGATTGGTTGTCTTTCTCCGGACTTACGCAAGAAGATAGTATCACCTTTGTTTCTGGGTATATATTTAGTTGCAAAACGACTATTTTTCAGAGAAACTTTGGTGTTTGCCTCAGTCCTGTTTCTTTTAATATTAGGTTCAAATTTTGAGTAAGTTGTGAGTCAGCAAGCTCTTCTGGTGAATGGGCTGTTTGTAAACTCAGATATTGCACCTTGAGGCAGATCCTCAGTATTCTCGTTCCCAGGTTGAACCTGGGAACGAGATCCTGGAGGATCTGCCTCCTGTGGTGCAAGATGTAAGTAAATAAACTAAACTTTCCAGTCAACAGGAGAGTCTAGCAATCGCAATAAAAGTTTACTTTAACCAAGGCTGATTTTGGATGAGTTCTCAAATAATTACACGACTTACGCAAGACGATCCTAGAAACCCGGTTTCTTTTTGGGATCTTTAGTTTCCCAGGGACGATCTTTCCGAGAAACCGGGTTTCTTTTTGGGATCTTTAGTTTCCCAGGGACGATCTTTCCGAGAAACTTTGGTGTTTGCGTAAGTCCTATGCAAAACGCTCCCAGTATAAGGTTACTGGGAGCAACATAAAATCAATGGGACTCTATATTCCTGATGGACTTTCCACCTGTTGGATAACGCAACAATCAATTTTTTATCCGACAGCATGGTTAGCAGTAACCACGCTAACCACGAGCCAAAGTACGATTACCGTAAGAGAAATTATCGTTAACAGAACCCACGAAGCTGATGTGAATTGCGGGAAAGCCTCAGCTTGGCGAATTTTTTTCACCGCTAGGGACACTCCCCCACGGTTATCTGAGAGAAAGTCGTCGCCAATAAAAAAGTTAACTTGACCATCTGATATCAAGGTAAAGGATGTACCTTCAGCGTTAGCAAGCGCCTGTTCCGCTGTTGCATATTTTCCCGTACTGGGAACATTGATGCTAAATTCACGCGCTGCGATATTATATTCATTCACCCACCCGGTGATACAGTTTTCTCCTTTTTCGTCGCATCCGGTGGTAAAATTCCACAGACTCCAGGCATCATATTTTCCCCCTTGTGATGCGCCGATCGCCGTGACTTCATACGTTCCTGCTGTGAAGAACCGGGTGACTGGATTTGTTTTGTTATTGCTCGTTGCATCTATGTCAATAACAGTCGCAGGCTCAGTCCCGGATGATGAGCTTTTAGAGGATGTAACTTGATTGCCCATAAGTTCTTTCCTGTTCTCATTGTTTGCTTTAAGACCCAGTTTTCCAACTTAGCTGCTCTCAACTTTTGCTGTTGTAGATTCAAATCTATTGAATGTTTTAATCTTGCTGTCTTGATTTACAATTTTCAATATGTAAAACCGATAAAAATACCTTAAATTTGTAAAATTTTGTTACTATAATTTTATGTATATAAATAAAATTATAAGCTACATCTTAAAGATTGTAATTACCTGAAGGCAGCCTCTATGACAAATAATTCAGATATCCGCATCACTCCAACTGACGAACAAATCGCTCAAACCAAAAAAGCGATTGAAAGTTATTTTCTCAAATGGTGGGCTGACCCAAACAAGCGAGAAAGTGCCTGCCCTTATTACCAAATTCACCAACCGGGGAAACCAATTCGCGGTACGGTGATGGTTTTTCATGGCTTTTCTGCCAAGCCAAAGCAGATGGAAATATTAGCAGATTACCTATTTCGTAACGACTTCAATATTTATCAAATTCCTCTTGCTGGTCATGCTTTTCTACCGCCCGATAATTACTGGCCCCAAATCGATCTAAAGCCTGAATATTTTGAACCTTTGCGAGAAAGAGTACGGAAAGATCCGGTTTTAGCGGACTTTTTCTCTAATCGTAGCGGTAATAGCCTGTGGCAATTTCAGCGACTAAAGAAACGCCAGATGCTATCCCTGGTTACTCGGATATTGAAATTATCTCCCGATATGGGGGATATGATATTGGCGATTGAGGGTGACAACGACCGAGATTTCAATCGCTATTTCACCTCTTCCCATATGAATTACCTGCATGACGCTCAACAACGTTTGGCAGAATTGGATGCAATGCCAGGAGCGATTTATACGGTGGGATTATCCGTCGGAGGCGCGGTAGCTTTGGGACTAGCCGCATCGCGACCGAATCGGATTAAAAAGGTAGTCGCCTACGCTCCTTTGTTGGAGGTTGAAAATGAAATCCTGGAGCGATACATTAATTTAACCGGGCCATTAGACCTGAGACAATTTTCTTGGGAGCAAAATGTTAGTTTTCCGGTAGGTTGTTTAACTGCGGCTAACCGCTTTGGTGCATTTGTCCGCAGGGATAAAAACCTGCAAGCTTTAAAGAATATTCCCACCTGTTTAGTGCTGACAGAACATGATGACGCTACGGATAACCAGGTACTCCAGAAATTTTATAATTCTCTGGGGGGTGAAGCTAAGGGTCATCGCTGCTATCTGTATGAAGCGAGTGACCTTGTACCTCACCCGATGGTAGATCCAAGAGAAGTTAGCCAGGGGATGACTAACCACTTCTGGAAGAATTTGTACCAGGAAACATTTCGCTTTCTCACCCAGGGTGAGATTAATCCCAGTAACATGAACGGTTACGATCCAGCCGACGATCTACCGCCTCTTCCCTATTAGCGGTGGCGGTGCGTTACGCAACGCTTACGCACCCTAGGTTTAAGCTATTAACTCAAGTTGCTAGTGATAAATCATATGATATCAAATCCGGTTGCATCGGAATGATTGGCCTTTCTGGGTAATTGCTAATTGCTAATTGCTAATTGCTCCTACAGGGATTAATTCCGATGCAACGGTCAACGATATGAGATTAAAACGGGGCTTAATCTGCTGGTAGGTCAACTTGAATGGCTAGCACATCTTCCGGCACTTGGCGGATCAGATCGCCGGAGTTGGGTCTTTGCTGTTCCAGAGCAAGGCAAGGGGGTAAAGAAGGGGGATGGAACCAAGATTGGTCGAATTCTGCCCACAAACGCCGCAACTGGGGGTTAATCGCACTGTCGGCTAAAATTCCGCTGGCGATTTGGTGGATTCCCAGCAAGTCTTGTAAGTTACCGCGCAGATAAATTTTGTCGGAAACTACTGCTGCATCTACGGTCAATTTGCCTGCGATCGCATCTCGCAGCGTTGCGCTGTTACTGCGAAAATTGACGCTTGTTTGCGCCACCGGATATGCGCTCTCGACTTGGAGTTGTTCGCCGCCAGAAGCACCCACTCGCAACACAACCCCATCTAGGTCAATGATGGCAGTTTTTCCGTCTACTGTCTCTACCAATGCTTCCCAAGTCGCACCGCCAGTAGTGCGCAGGATTTCTACTAGGCTGTGCAGCCATTGAGCTAATTGAGCGTGGCGTTCAAAGGATTGACTTTGCATAAAAAAAACAATCAAATTACCAGGGATCGCAACTACAAGCGGTTATCTTTCAAGGGGATGCCTTGCACACCAATTTTATGATTTTTGCAGCAGCATGTCAGATCAAATCCGGTGGCATCGGAATGATCGGCCTTTCTTGGTAATTGCTAATTGCTAATTGCTAATTGCTAATTGCCACTACAGGTCGTAATTCTGATGCAACTGGAAACGATGTCATTGTAATAAATAGGAAATTAATGAGGATGTATGCTGCAAGTTGGTAGAAGCGCCGATGGGAAAAATAATCGGCGCGCGATCGCTCTGTCAATTCCCTTGCCTTTCTACTGCTTTCTCTAAATAAGTTTCGATCGCATCGCAAGCAGCAGAGACACCATTTTCTGCTTGGATCGAACGACCGATTTCGGCAGCTTTGGCTGCATAACTGGGGTCAAACAGCAGATGTTTGAGTTCGGCAGCAATCCGATCTGCCGTACAATGCTGACGGTCGAGCGTACGCGCTACCCCCAATCGCACCAAGCGGGCGGCGTTATCTGGCTGATCGTAAGCGCAGGGAACTACCAGCATGGGACTACCGGAACCCATAGCCTGCGCTGTTGTTCCCACCCCACCATGATGGACAATCGCTGCGGCACGGGGAAAAATTGCTGAGTGGGGGGCGTACTTTACCGCGATCGCTCCCGAAGGTAGTTGGTGAGAAGCTATGCGATCTGCCTCCTTTCCCATCAGCAAGACCGATCGGTAGCCTAACTGCTGGGCGGCGAGCGCTCCCTCTAAATAAAAGTCCCCTTGAGTCCACACCACTAACGAGCCTAAAGTGAAGACAATCGGGGGCGGCCCAGCTTGCAAAAACTGCTCCAATTCGGGAGACAAACCTTCGCGCTCTTGGTAGTTGTATAAAGGAAACCCAGTCACGCGAGTTTGAACGGGCCAGTCTGGTTGAGGAGCAGCTAGAAGCGGCGAGAATAACCCTAGCACCAACTCAGGTGAATGCTGACCTTCAAAAAACGGATCTCCTGAAGGCGGTAAACCGAGTTCAGCCCGCAACTGCCGCATCGGTGCGCTCCAAAACCGTGCCTGCCACCGGAAATAGCGATACATGCCATCGTTGGCAATTAGCGTCATGGCGCGATCAAAAGCAGATGTCGCTGAAGGTGAAAGACTGGGACAATCGTACACCGACATAAACGAAGCCGGTGATAGGGCAGCGGATACCCTGGGAGTTCCAGTTTTTTCAGCCGCCAGAATTGCTGCAAACGCAAGATGGTGCGTCACCACTAGTGAGGCTTCCCTGACCAATTCCACCAAGTCGCTGTAGGTTGCCCGCAAATGGGGCGCGATCAGATAACTAACACCGTAGTCAAGCGCCTGCTGGTTGTAAGGGAGCAACCCGATAAACTCCTCTTCTTCTGTGTTGATTAACCCGTCAGGTCTAATGCCGCGAAACTCAATGCCTTCAGATTCGATCAGGTGGCGATAGATCTGGTTCGTGGCAATCACCGCACGATGTCCCCTTTGCCGCAACTCCCTTGCGATCGCCATGTAGGGATAAACATCTCCTAACGAGCCAAAGGTGGCGATCGCTATATAATATTTGCTCGTTTTTTTGCCGTTTTTCCGACTCGATCCCAATTTGGCTTGCTGATTTATCACGTTCTGCTCCCCCTATTTGAAGATTACAGGACTTACGCGCTTGCTTCCTGGTTTCTCCCAAAAATCGTTGGTTTGGGAACGAGAGATATGCATACCCTAGCTGGCGCGAACGACCGTCGAAACCGGGTTTCTGGCCTCGTCCTGCGTAAGTCCTGGATTAATTAGCAACAACTTTTCATATTAACTCTCTAGTTGTATCTTTATTAACTTTCCCTTTCCTACTTTTCCTGCTTTTCCTGCCTGTTATTGAGCGCCATAGATTCCCAGCCTTTGAGCGATTTCTCCCCTTCTGTAAACTTTTATTACAAAATATTTTTTATCTATAGAGAGGTTATATAGTGAGAAGCGATTTTGAAACAAGGAATAGAAAAAAGATCGGCTGTACCAAGAAAAAGAAAAGAAATATAGTGGCGAGGGAGATAAAACGGGCGGCTAATGGCTCAATCAGGGGGAATGGTATCAGGAATTACGCAGTTAGGAAACTAGAAAACGGGGTTATTGGCGTAAGTAATGGGTATATGAGTAGGCAAAAAAATAGTTATAAGCTGTTAGATATTAGCTATTAAATTCGGCGTTGCTAATGGCTAATTGCTAAGGGCTAATATAGGATTTATAACGCTCGCCATAAGCAATTAGCAATTAGCAATTAGCAGCTAGTGGAGAGATAAATAGCAAATAGAGTAGAATATTTCAGAAAGCATTGTAATTCTGAAGGAACGGGATGGAAAAGAGGATAGAATACCAAGGAAAAATTAAAAAGGCTCGGCACTATTGATTATGGCTACATTCGGCAACAAAGAGAAAAATACGATCTCGTTGGGAATATTCCTGGCTCTATTAGCTGTGACGCCAAAGCCAATAGCAGCAGCGGGGATGCTCAAGCCGGTGGTGGCTAAAGCGGCAGCACCAACCTCTTTCCCGTTGCCGGCAGATGTACCCGGTAAGACAACAGTGCGGGTGGATGGATCGAGCAGCATGAAAAGAGTTAACCAAGCGCTGAAACAGCGGTTTGAGCAAAAGTTTCCCGGTACGAAAGTGGAAGTTTCCGAGCAAGGAAGCGATCGGGCGCTAAAAGAACTGGTAGAGGGAAAAATCGATCTAGCTGCGATCGGTCGTCCTTTAACCAAGAAAGAAAAAGCGCAAGGACTGGTGCAAGTTCCCTTGAGCAGACAAAAGATTGCGCTCGTGGTAGGGCCAGATAATGCCTTTAATAAAAGCTTGACCTTTGACCAATTTGCGCGGATTTTCCGCGGAGAAATTAGGAATTGGTCCCAGGTTGGGGGTAAGCCAGGGATAGTTAGGCTGATCGACCGTCCCGCTGATAGCGATACTCGAAAAGCTTTTCAAAGCTACAAAGTTTTCCAAACGGGTGGGTTTAAGACAGGATCAAACGCTGAGCAGATCGGGAAAGATAGTACGACAGAAGTTATTAAGCATCTGGGGAAAAACGGAATTGGTTATGCGATCGCAGACCAAGTACTGGGGCGGAAAAACGTGCGAATTCTGCCGATGCACGGAGTCTTACCCGACAATCCTAAATATCCTTTCTCCCAAACCTTGTATTACGTCTACAAAGGGAAAACTCCCAACCCCGCAGTCCAATGGTTTTTGGGCTATGCAACCGATACATCGAACCAGCAGGTTGTCAAACAAGCCATTTCCGATCCAACTGCACCGGATCAGACAGTTGCAGACATATCCCCCAGGGGTGGAGAAACGGCGACGTTAGACGGGAGAATACCTTGGTGGATGTGGCTGCTCTTGAGTTCCGCACTGGGAGGATTGCTTTGGTTGTGGCTAAAAAATCGAAAAGCGCTCGCAGCATCATCAGCAGCTAAGATGGCAGCAGCCGCACCAGCTGCCCTACCTGCTGCGCCTGCTGTCAGCCACCTATTTTTAGTGCCTTATGACGGCAAAAACGCCTACGCTTATTGGGAAATTGCCACAGCCCAAATCGAAGCCTTGCAACGCCAAGGGGGAAAAGAGCTACTGTTGCGGCTGTACGATATCACAAACATCGCACAAGGGGCGCATCACCCACTTCCTTGCCTACAGCAATTCGGCTGTAATCTCCAAGACCGATATTTGCTCCTCACCTTACCAGCCCTGAATCGAGATTACATCGTCGAGTTGGGATTGCTCGCCGAGACAGGGCAATGGTTATCATTAACTCGATCTGGGGCGGTGCGGGTGACCAATAACTACCCCACAGGCAATATCTTCGCCCTAGATGGCAGCAAGGGCAATGGGGAAGCCGCGTACCGCGCACCAGCGCCATCCCACAGCCGTCTATTCTTAGTACCTTATGACGGCAAAAACGCCTACGCTTATTGGGAAATTGACCCAAGGCAAATCGAAGCCTTACAACGCCAAGGGGGAGAAAAGCTAGTGTTGCGGCTGTACGATATCACCGACATTCCAGACTCAGAACAACACTCACTTGCTGGCATAGAACAGTTCGACTGTAACCCCAACGAACAATATTTCCTCCTGGCGCTACCAGCGGAGAATCGGGATTATATCGTCGAGTTGGGATTGCTCACCCAGGCAGGAAACTGGTTATCATTAACTCGATCCGGAAAGCTGCGGGTTGCCAAAAGCATTCCCACAGATGATGTCGTCCTAGCTATGATGCTGCAAGACCGCAAAAACGTCTACGCCTATTGGGAAATACCCCCAGAGTCAATACAGGCGCTTAAGCACCAAGAGTAGTGGAAAAGCTAAAGCTCTTGATTTACTTGCGAAAGTTCCCTGGGGCAATCGGTCCGCCGAGTCTAATAATTTATAGGTTCTGGTATGATGACATTGGTAGAAAAGTAGGGCTTTGGGTTAACTATCCTACGAGCCTACTTTATCTACCGACCCTCTGACCAAACTTACAGGAACGAGTTATTATTGGCCAGCATTGTTCAATCCAAAACGAGGAAGATATTATGTTAAACTTTTTGAAGAATCAAATAAAAAAGCTGACAGAACAGGCAAAAACGACAGTGCCTAGTGCCGAGTCGCAGGAATCAAGGTCGCAGGCATCAAGGTCAGAGGAATCAAGTAGTAGGACTGGCTACTATTTAATCAGAAGTAAGCTCAATGGCATGGTGTTGGATATTGCAGGCAACAACCCAGAACCTAATGCAAACGTTGTAGTTCACCCAGTTCAGGGGACTTATGGTACAGCTAATCAGCAATGGCAAATTACGGGAAATGGGTTAATAAAAAGTAGGCTCAACGGCTTCGTCCTAGATATTCAAGCAAGCAACACAGAACCTTTTACCCCAGTTGTCGTTAACCCAGTAAACGGTAGTGACGGTACGCCGAACCAGCAATGGACAAATAGTCAAGAAGGCTTGATTAAAAGTGAGATCAATGGCTTAGTGCTGGATATTCTAGGAAGCATGAACGAGCCTTTTACCCCGGTTGTAATGTACCAAGTGAATGAAACTAACGGAACGCCCAATCAGCAATGGGAATTTGTGCCGATTCCGGCAGAAGGTTTAGCAGAACCTTTATCGACATAATAGCCAATAGGAGGAGCGCTCGATGCTACAAATTTGGATATATAGGCGCTCAAGAAAAACCCCTCGGTTTTCAAGAGTAGCAAAAAACACCAAAGGCTGATGGATAAAGGAATTAGATTTGTAGAAAAATAGAGAAAATAAATGCTGCTTGAAATTTTCTTATTTGCGATATATTTCGGCTTCTTCACTTGGTTAACGTACAAACCTAAAAGCAATGGGGTAAGTCAATCAAAATTACTTCTTCCACCAGGTGATGAAGCGATTAAAATCGTCACGGCGACACCAAAGGAACAAGTGCATAACCAACCCTTAGTCGCTGTAGAAGTCAATCTAAGCAACAAGAGCAAAAACGAATATATATCGTCTCGGCTGACTGCTAGGCGGGAAGAGGTTGAGGAGAATAGCACTCAGAGCGGCAGAAGCGAGTTAAACTCAGTGGAAGGGGAGTTAGCGATCGCTTTAAATAACCAGTCAAGACAAAGCCTTCAGTTGGGGGAAATCCCAGCAACTTCAAGAGAAGAATTGAAGTATGATAATCAAATTATCAACGAGGCAGTAGAGGAATCCCGGATAGCAGTAGTTCAAAAAATTAAAGAATTTGTTGAGCAGAAAAATAATATAACAGGTTCTTATAAACCATTGTATGAATTGTTGACGGATTATCCATTCAGAATCGGCAAAATGTTGCGACCCACGATGTGTATCAGCGTCGCGAGAGCGGTGGGAGGAATGGGACAAGATGCGTTGACATCGGCAGCGGCTTTAGAACTTTATCACAACGCTTTTCTGATTCACGATGACATCGAAGACGGGTCAGAATCGCGACGGGGTAAGGGAACTTTACACGAAATAATAGGCATTCCCCGCGCGATTAATGTAGGCGATGCAACAAACGTTTTAGCCGTAGGTTTATTGTTAGAAAATTTATCAGGAATCGGAGTTGCCAAAGCGCTAAACGTGCTGCATGAAATCGAGTTCATGGCGCAGCAATCTGTCGAAGGACAGGCGATGGAATTAGATTGGGTAGCCAGCAACGCCTCAAATCTAACCGACCAAGACTATTTTAAAATGTGCGTCAAAAAAACTTGCTGGTATACGTTTATTACTCCCTGCAGAATTGGTTTGATTGTCGGACATCCATCAGCAAGTGGGAAGGATTTGGTTAAACAGTTGGCGGGGGTAACTCGATTTGGCATGATTTTAGGAATTGCGTTTCAGATTCAAGACGATTTGTTGAATTTGCAGGGGAAAATAGAAACATATGGAAAAGAAATTGGGGGAGATATTTACGAAGGGAAACGCACGTTAATGCTAAATCACGTTTTGGCACACAGTGGGAAAGCCGCTGAGCAAATATTAGAAATTTTAGCCTTACCCCGAGAGAAAAAAACGCCAGACCAGCTGGCATTTATTATGGAACAAATGCAGCTGTGTGGTAGTATCGAACATGGGTGGAAAGTGGCGCGCTCGCTAGCCAAAAAAGCAGAAGAAATTTTTGAAAGTCTAGATTTTATTCGACCCTCAACCGCCCTACGACCCGAAGAACAATGGGGATGCCCAGTCCACGACGGTCGATTTATTAAAGAACTAATCAACTATGTAATCTATCGAAATGTGTGAAGCCCGGAAAAGTACAAAAATTACGCACGACGAGGTCAGAAACCCGGTTTCTTTGTTGATATCTCGTTGCCAAACCCACGATTGTCGCATCACCTTTGTTTCTTTGTTGATATCTCGTTGCCAAACCTTGTCGCATCACCTTTGTTTCTTCATTGATATCTGGTTGCCAAACCAAGGATTGTCGTATCACCTTTGTTTCTTTGCCTAAGTCCTGAAGTAGTAAAATCAGAGAAATTTAATGAGTGGCTATCCCCAGTTGAAAATAAAAGTTAATCCAGGGTCAACATTGGTTATCCACCTGTTAATTGATAGCCAAATAAGTGAAAAATTATTGTTCCGTCCAACCCTAGATGATTGGGTGGTAGATAACGGTGAAGTTCTGGATATGCATAGCAGCATTCAACCCCCTTATCTCTATCTATATCAGGAAAAGTTTAACCAAAAAATCACAGTAAAAATACCTTTTATATTGCCACCAGGAAAGAGTATCAAAAGTTGGTTACGCTTTCCGGGAATGGTTGAAGAAGCGATTCCCATCTCAATAGAAATTGTGTCACCAGAATGGGGAAAAGAGCAAGCTCAAACGGTCGAAGTTTCCTTGCCAGTGACTTTACCCTGCACTTCGATTGGGAGAAACTTGTTGCCCGCCGCCGTAGACCAAACAACAGCGGGATGTTTTGGTTTGATATCAGGAGTGATGGATCTAGATAAACTGCCATCGCGGTGGTTGGCGGCGGAACTATTAGCGATTTTATGTGAGAAAGGAGAGGAATACGCCCAAAGAGAATCGGGGGCGGAGTTACTTGCTAGACTAAAGACAACTGCCTGGTTTAAAAATAGAGCGATCGCTTTCGCATCCGCGCAAATTCCCAACTGGATCGCCGATAGCCTCAAAACTACAAATATCATCTTCGGCGGTCATAGCTTAGTCAATATTTGGGAACAATGGCTGTTAAGTCTGGCACCAGGAACAAAAGCAGAAGTTTTCATCGCCAAACAAGAAAGATATGCCGAAAATTGGTTGGCGGGAATACTTTTAGGAATAGGGCAAATCAACCCGAGAATTGGTAATAAATTGAAAGAGATTGCTGCTGGGGAAAGCTTGAACGGCGAAAGCGCTAACAATTTCATCTTTGCACTACCAGATTTAGATAAACTTCCAGCCCGTTGGCTAGTAGTAGAATTGTTGCTCATACTGTGCATTCAAGGCGACAAATACGGACAAACCAAAGCCGGGAGGGCATTATTAGCGCAGTTAAACCAAACCGATTTCTTTAACAACGGAGTACTAGCTTTCGCCGCCGCACAAGTCCCCCGTTGGCTAACCATAACTCACCAAGCCGCATCAGCCTATCACGCTTCAGTTGGCACTAAAATCGGTCAAGGTGGTTTGCTGCCAATGGCAGAACAATGGCTTTTAGGTGAGATGAAAAGTGAAATTTCTGTATGCGGTGCGACGGCAGACGCCTTCGTAGAATCGATGGGTATGGATGCAAAACGCTGGTTTAGTTGCGTTGTTTTGGGACTAGGGGTAGTATCGCCAAGAATGGGTGGTGTATTGGGCGCGATCGCTTCGGATCAAAGCACAACCCCCCTCCCCTCTCCAACACCTTCCCAACAAACCAAAAAAGGCAATCTTTTTCCAGAAGGAGGATCGCTACAAAGATGACCATCGACGAACAATTACTAGCCCGCGTTGAAGCCTTACGCATCCCATTAGATGACCCCGCCTCCCCCATCGACTGGAAAGATTGGTATCACTTTGTCCTATTAGATAGAGAGGGAAAAGTGCGAATACTGGTCAACATTACCTTGAGCGGCAGACCAGGACAAGGAGAAATTCAAGTAAGTTTTTTAGTCAACATAGCCAACGAACAACTTGCCCCAGAATACCAAATCGATGCGAGTTTACCAACCTTCGGTACAGCCTTCAGCTTAGAATGGCAATCCGACATGGTGCGTCGAAATCCCTTGCGGATTCAAGCAGCAGGAATCTTGCTAGAAATTAACGGCAAGCACTCAACAATAGAAGTCCAAGATCAAAGGATGCAATTATCGATTCGCTTGCAAGGAGAAGCCCAAGCCGCACCCTTATTAGTCACAGAAGATTCGCCTTTCGGCACAGGTTTCATCGGCTGGGGTATAGTACCCGGTTTGCAACTAACAGGAGAATTATCAGTAGGCGGGCAAAACTTCAATATCGAACCAAATTGGTATAGCTATCACGATCGCAACTTTGGGCGCTTTCGTTGGGGAGACGATATTGGTTGGGAATGGTTTGTCGCCTTTGCTACTTGCGAAGACGGCAGAAAATTAACCCTAGTTCTGGACCAACCCAGCAACAAAGACCATTCCCTCAAAGGCTTATCCTACATTTTTGTATATATAGATAACGAATTATACAAAATATTTCTCGGTTCTAATTTACGCATTAATTGGAACTGGTCCCGCGACGCAATATTACCCGTGCGCCTACCTGGAAACATGGCTTCCCTGTTTAGCGATCGCACAATAAAAGTCCCCCAAACCTTGCAAGTCGAAGTCACCGATCTACAAGAGAGATTATTACTAAACGTCAATTTTGATACCGCAATAGAGCTAGTAGTTCCCGACAACCAAGACCGCCAATACACCTTCATTGAAGAAGTAACAGGCAGCCTCGAAGTCAGCTTATTTCTTCCCGGAGAAACGCTGCAAGCAAAAGGCTTAATTTATGGAGAATATGTCTTGTGAGGGATGCTAATTTTACCTTCTTCCCTCTTCTTTTCTCTTACCTCTGCGTCCTCTGTGCCTCGTTCAATCTGAAACTAGGTAAGTGTAACAGGAATTACGCAAACACCAAAGTTTCTATGATATCAAATACGGTTGCATCGGAATGATCGGCCTTTCTTGCCAATTGCTAATTGCTAATTGCTAATTGCAAGCTTGCTAATTTTACATACAGGTCGTAATTCCGATGCAACGGTCAACGATATGAATTGCACTTTGGACAAAGAGAAGGTTGGCTTCGCGAGTATGTAATATCATGTCCGCGAGAGATCGGTAGTGTATGGATGGCTAATTGCTCGCTTGCTAATTGCGAGCTTTTCAATTGCCAAAAGAGCAGCCATTAGCGATTAGCTATTAAGTAGGTGAATATAAATAAACTCACCACAATGGCGGGCGAGACGCCCACCCCACAAGAGAGCTGAAATTATTGTGGGGTGGGCGTCCCGCCCGCCCCGCGCTTACATAACTATTTTCACTTTATTTACCTGCACCTACTTAGCAGTTTTTCAGCCCTGGCATCATTGTCGATGTTCCCCTTGTTTGAAGAGCGAATCATCGAGGAACGGTTAAAAACTAATAAGAAATCGAGCCGGAACCGAATTAAAACGTTAGAATTAAAACAGGTAATTTATCAAAGCATAAAAAGGCCAGCCTGGAGGTGTGAAAGTTGAGTAAAACACCTCTAACATCTTCCCCAGTTCAAGCTCGCCAGACCAGACAGCAATTTGTTGAGCCAGAACAGCAACTGTCTTACGAACTGGGTAAGGCGGTGCAAGAGTTACCGCCTTTGTACGCACGATTGTTAGCGGGGAGCATTAGCTTGCTGATAATTGGGGCGATCGCATGGGCGCATTTCAGCCTGGTGGATGAGGTAGCCGTCGCGCCAGGAGAGTTGATACCCTCGGCGCCGGTAAGACCAGTGCGATCGCTAGGTGAAGGAATCATTCGCACAGTGTTCGTCAAAGAAGGCGATCGCGTCCAAAAAGGCGATGTTTTAATCGAACGCGACCCAGCTTTACCCCAAGCTGAAGTTGACCGCCTCGCCAAATCTGCCCAGCTAATTCGGGAAGACATCAGACGTTTGGAAGCCGAAAGAACGGGAGCCAAAACAGCCGGAACGATGCTGCAAGACCAGCTCTTATTTGCTCGCATCCGCGACTTTGAAGCGCGTCAAGCTGCTGCCATAGCAGAAGCAAATCGCCAACTTGCTATTATCAATGCCGCCAAAGTTCAAAAAACTCGCCTGGAAGAAAACTTAGTCAACGCTAAAACTAACTTAGACAACACCAAAACCTACCTCGCCAACGCCAAAAGCATTTTGCCAAATGTAGAAACCAGTCTGGGACTAGCTCAAAAAAGGGAACAAGCCTTAAAAACTTTAGTCGTTGAAGGTGCTATCCCTCGACTCGATTACTTGGAAGCGCAAGATAGAGTGAATAGAACTCAAGCCGAGGTTACTAGAGCGCAAGACAACATCACCAAAGCTCAAAATGAAGTCACTAATGCACAAGACAAAGTAACCTCCCTGGAAAAAGATATCGCTGCCCAACAGCAAGAAATTAACCAAGCCGAACAAGCTTATCAAGCTGCTCGCAATCAAGCCGCTCGTTTAGCTTCCGAACGCCAGAGCGAAATCATCACCCAACTCAACAAACGCAGCGAAGAACTAGCAGCTTTTGAAGGTCAACTACAACAGGCTAAGAAACAACGAGAATTAGAAACTATTCAAGCACCGATTCCCGGAACAGTTTACAGCATTAAAGCAACAAAAGGCCCCGTGCAACCCGGTGAAGAATTGCTCTCCCTGCTGCCCCAAGGCGAAGAACTCGTGCTAGAAGTGAAAGTCCTCAATCGCGATATTGGGTTTATTCATCAGGGGATGAAAGCCAAGGTGAAAATGGCAACTTTTCCGTTTCAGGAATTTGGCACGATTGACGGCACGGTGATGCAAATTAGTCCGAATGCCATTGTTGATAAGGACTTAGGCATGGTTTTTCCTACCCGAATCAGACTCAATCAACACTCAATTCAAGTTCGGGGTCAAGAAGTCGCGTTTACTACCGGCATGGCAGCTACGGGAGAAATTGTCACGCGCCAGAAATCTGTCCTGACTTTCTTAATCGAGCCAGTTACGCGCCGGTTTAGTGAGGCTTTCTCCGTGAGGTAACTAATATCATGTCCTGAGGTATCGGTAGTGTATGGATGGCTAATTGCTAATTGCTAATTGCTCGCTTGCTAATTCAATTGCCTCCAGAGCAGCCATGAGCGATTAGCTATTAGCAGTTACACAACCGTTGCGAAGGGACATGATATAAGTCAACCAATTGACACTCCCCTGCCTGAAGACCTGATCGTTACCCACATTTTTTTAGGAGTCTGATTAACGCTTTCCCTGTCAGTTTGTCAGGGATTTTAATCCCTAGCTAATAGCGAAAGTCCACGTCATGGACTCGAAAGATTTCTTTAGTCCACTTAAGTGGACTTTCGCTATTAGCCCTGCACTTAAGTGCAGGGCGGGTTGTTGACGATATCTGGGTAACGACAAGCCCTTAAGGGTGCCTGCACAAACTTTCGGTGTACCTCATACGGCTGCAAACCGCTATAATTACAGGACTTATATCGTGTCCGGTTGCATCGGTTGCGTTTGGAGAGCAAAGGGGATGGGGGAGCAAAGGGGATGGGGGAGAAAAAACGCTTTTTCGCACAATCAACTATACACAACTGATCTCTCGCGGACATGATATAACAGAGGAGGTTGGGGGTAAGGGTGCAAGTCCGATGTAACCGTACTTGATATTACGCAAACACCAAAGTTTCTCTGAAAAATCTTTGCTTTGAAAACTAGAGATATAGGTCGAAACAAAGGTGATGGCCTCGACGTGCGTAAGTTCTGAATTAGGTTGAGCTACTTAGAACTTTTGATTCCGTATATATTAACCTCAACTGGATCGGACTCAATCACGAGCAACTGTTCTCCAACTTCATAAGTCACCACTGCCTTCACCCGATCCTGGCCGGAGTATCCAGTCTTATTGGTTAAGTGAAATGCCAGTTCAGAATTTTCCAAGGGTCTTAAATTAATTGCTTGAGGAGGTTGGCTAAAGTCTTGCAGTGCGCCATCAGAAACGTTGCGAATCTCAACACTTTTAATAATTAGCGTTGCATCTTCTTGTTTGGGATTTTCAACCCGGAGAAACACAGTAGCAAAGCCAATGTCTCTGTTCGGTCGAGGGGGTATTCCTACAGGAGGCTGAATTTCTTCTCTCGCCTGGAGCGTGATGCTTCTAATCGCAACATGTCTGGTTGAAGGCATAGTAATTTGGATCGTTGAATGCACCTGCATAGAATGAACTGGCGTGAACAAAATAGGGATACAAGCCGCATTGGTCGCTAGAGCCAGTAAGAGAAACGTTCTGACCACTTTAACCCCCTTCCCTTGTCCCTGTTTAAATGTGTTGGACTCGTTGGAAAACCTCTATAGGGAACCTGGTTACGAGAGCGTCCAACTGATGCGGATTGAGCCTGCCGTGTTCATCAGTTGCTCCCAAGTCAAATCTGCATGGTAAAATCCCCAAGGATTATGGAAACGGAACTGAAATGTTCCATTGGATGGGTTGTAAGAGGTAATGGCATAGGCATGACCGCTGACTAAACCGTAGTTGTTAGTGAAGACTCCAGCTTCTAGCAATCGATCCGAATTAACTAGGTCGATTAGCTCCTGCTGTGTCATATCATTGGTACTCCACCTAGTAGTGGTAGTCAGCCCTGAAATTTGTGCCATAGCCTGCCATTCATAGCCTAGAGAAATCCCTGAATAGGAATTGGTGCTATCCCAACGACCAAGCCACCCAGACTCGTTGATCTGAGCGTAGGCTTTTTCAGCCAAAGCAACCCACAATTCGTTGTCCGATTCATTGTAGGAGCCACCGCCCCAACTAGCATATACCCGATCTCCCGAGGAGTAGGTTGGGAAATACCTATCTACCGTGACATAGTCGGCTACACCGTTGTTGTATAAGCGAACAGTATAGGTGTTGTCACCATTGTCGATAAACATATTCTGAATTAGAGGGGGTTTATCAACTGCCGCTGCGGCTAAAGCTGCCAGGTAGTAACAATCACCGCAAGCACCCTGAGCGACATCGTCAATGCTGATACCGTTTTGGAACAGAGAACCATTGACAAATTGATAGGTCGTACCGCTATCTGCCGCTGGGCGATCGGTTCCCAAGAACCACTTGCCAATCAGTTTCTCCAGATGGTCGGCACTGCTGCCTGCATACAAGTTGCCCAAAGGTTCGTGTGTCTGACCCCCGCCGGTATACCACTGGTTAGCAAGATTACCGTTGACAATCTTGTCTGACAGGTTGTGTACGTAGTCTGGCATTAACGATCGGCGATCGCTCACCAATGTCCGCAAGTCTGTCAGTTCGGTGGCGTCAACAACCCCCCCATCTTTCGTATTCCGAAAAATCGCGATCGCATCATTGCGACTCAGTTGACCATCCCTTGCCAAGTCACGCGCCAAGTTGACAATTCCCCCATCGCTGAGATGTTCGCCATACCAATCTACCAGCCTGAGGGTGTAGTTACCTGTGCCACCCTGACCAGAACTTGTGACCCGCAGAATGTAGTTAGTGCCTTCTTGTACTGTGAAGGTGAGCTTGGAGTTGAGGTGGAAGGGAGAGCTTCCGGAACCGCTGTCATCGTTGTAGGTTATAACTTGTCCGCTGTCTGCATTCACCAGTTGCAGGTAGGGATCGAATTGCAGTCTGGTAAAATCTGCGGGGTCAACATGAGCGTTCAGGTTGACGGTCACTTCCTGATTCGGCAGTAAACCCCTCAACAGATAGTCATCGCGGAAGCAACCGGGACGAGTCGGGTTGCTTGGGTCGGTCGATTCTAATTTTCCCCTGACTAAGAAAGGCCATGTATCTGGCGTCAGGTTGGTTGGCGCAGCGCTACCTAATGTCCCACTAGCAATAGAAGCAGCATCGACAGAACTGCTTCTAGAAATACCCATACTCGGTTGTAACGGATCTCTGATTTCACCAGGGTTTCCCTCCGGCGCTTCTGATAGTAGCCCCCCGACCGATGAGGAGTTGGCAAAGTCAGGGCTGATTCTATAGTTGGATTCTAATTTCTCTGATGTTAAAAACATCGTTTTGGGGCCTCCATTACCCGGTATAGAGAGAGTACGCCTGAGTCTTTCTAGTCACTCAAGCGGAAGTTCCGGTATGCCCCACCGTAGACTCAGTTTTATTATAATAATTTGTTGATTTATTCTGTATTTATTGTTACTTTTTATCTTAAAAATTATTAAAAATTAATAGTTAAAAGCGCCTTGAGTCAGTGCCATTTCTTCACAGAATCTTTAAAAACAAATCAGTAAAAATACTGAGGTTTGGGGAGATACAGGATGGGAAAACGTTGCTGTTTTAAAGATTCCGTGAATCTTGCGTGTAAGTACTGGTTTTTATTTTGAGGGCAGGGTAATCTTATGATTGCAGAACTTAAGCACAACCAGCCTAGAAACCGGGTTTCTTGCTGGGAGATTTTTCCGAGAAACTTTGGTGTTTGCGTAAGTCCTGAGAACGCTATTTTTAGTTGATTTGATGACAGAGACTAACCTGCGATCGCTGTGACAAAATTCAGAGGATTGTGAGATGACCAACTCGTACCAAAAATTAGCCGTTGCTGCCACTGTCGCTTTTCTGAGCTTGGCATCTACAGAAGCCAAGTCTGTCCAAGCTGCCTTCATCGCACCCTACGATCCAAGCAATTTTACGTTGACGAATACAAACGCCAACGGATTTGTGGACACAAGTGGCGCTCCTGCATCGATTACACTAACTGGGGGCGATAATTTATCTGGTGTCTTCGGCACCACCGATTACACAACAACCGCACTGTTTCAAGGTTTGGTTAGTTTCAATTGGGAGTATTTTAGCTTTAACTCTTCACCACAATTAGATCCTTTTGGATTCCTGCTGAATGGCAACTTCACTCAATTAACCGATAACAATGGTTCGACCAGCCAATCTGGTATATTTAATATCTCGGTCAATACGGGTGATATCTTTGGGTGGCGAGTTGCAACGATTGACAATGCTTTTGGACCAGCCAAGGTAACCCTCTCCAACTTCAACGCCTCCACCCCCGCAACAGATGTGCCCGAACCCTCCTCGATTTTGGCAATATTAACCTTTGGGGCTTTAGGTCTAGGGTCAGCATTCAAGCGCCAACAAAAGCAGTAAAAATCAGGGCAGAATCTGCATCATTCTAACTTCTGAATTCTCAGGTAGAAGTTGCAATCAATGTCTGTTGACTTCAACCGGATCTGACATCACGACGCTGACTTGCTCTCCAATCTGATAAGTAACGACTGCCCTGACCCGATCTTGCCCAACGTATCCGGTTTTATTGGTAAAGTGGAAGCCAATTTCAGCGTTGGCTAGCGGGGTCAAGCGAATTTCTTCCGGTATGGAATGAATCTCTTGTGGAGGGCGGCTAAATACCTGCAATGTATTATCAGAAACATTGCGAATCTCAACGTTACGAATCGTCAGTGTTGTGTCTTCTCTGCGTAGATTTTCGATCCGGAGAAAAACAGAAGCAAACCCAATATCTCGGTTGGGTTGAGGACGGACTCCTTTAGGAGGCATTCTATCCTCTCTAGCGAGCAGAGTGACGCTTCTAATTGAAATATCTGTTGGAGAGTGCATCGTAGTTTCAGCAACTGGGGATACCTGCAAATGATTAGCTTCTGCCAAAGGGGCAGCGTTACAGGCCGTGCATATAGCTAAAGCCAGTAAAAGTAATAGTCTAACCATATTGAACACCTAAACAACTCACTTAAACCTATCTTTTGGTAGAGAGGTAACTGAGGGAATTTAACCTCAGTCACCCCTGATTTCAGGCTCTCAGAGAGACTATTTGTAGAGCTTCTTAGGTAGTTGTGTAACTCCAGTCAGTGAACCTTTCTTCCCCAGGTTTACCGTTGATAATTTCACTCCAAGTGAATTCGTCAGTGTGTCCCCACGGGTTGTGGATTGTAAACCGTTGGGTAGTTGAGTTGTAACCGACTAATGTGAGAGCATGAGCGGCCCAGTTGAGGAAGACGATACGACCGGCGTTGAAAGCATTGATCGCAGCTGTGCGATCGCTATCAGTCAAGGACGTATCCCTCACTGTGTTACGCGCTGTAATTTGGCGAACGGCATCATCAGGCCAACCCCATTCAATTGCTGCGTAGGAGTTGGTAGTGCCGTGACCTGTCCAACCGGCCTCATTCATTTGGGCGTAGGCTTTTTCAGCCAAAGCAACCCACAATTCGTTGCTGGAGTTGTTATAGAGTTTGCCACTATCCCGGTTAGCGTAAACAAATTTTCCCGCAGCATCAGTTGGTAAGTACCTGTCTACCGTGACGTAGTCAGCCACACCATTGTTGTAGAAGCGAACGGTGTAGGTGTTGTCACCGTTGTCGGTAAACATGCTTTGAATTGTGTTGGGAGTCCGGAGGGCGGTTCCCGCCAAAGCTGCCAAGTAGTAGCAATCACCAAGACTACCCTGGTCTATATCTTGATAGCTAATGCCATTTTGGAATAAAGAACCACTAGCAGATCTGTAGGTGGTACCGCTAGCTGCTGTCGGACGATAGGTCCCCAAGAAGTGCTTCCCGATCAGGTTTTCCATTTTGGTTGCGGCGTCGTTTCCAACCAAGTTGCCGATTCCAGAGCGGATATTCGGATCGTAGGGGTTAACAATCTTGTTCGACAAGTTGAACACGTAGTCTGGCATCAATGACCGGCGATCGCTAACAAACTTCCGCAAGTCTGTAAGCTCAGTAGTATCAATAACACTACCGTCGTTCGTATCCCGCAAAATCGCCATCATGTCATTGCGATTCAGTTGACCGTCAGCAGCAAACTGACGCCCCAAACCAATAATTCCTGGGTCGCGGAGATTCTGACTATACCAATCCCCTGTAGATACGCTCAGATAGTAATTGGTGTTGCCACTGTATTGATAAACTTGGACAAAGTAGTTGCCTGCCCCTAAAGATCGGCTAATCCATTCGGCAGGAGTACCACTCACTTGCGAACGTTGCAGCTCATCAACCGCATCAACAATGCCATTATTGTTGGCATCTCGAATCAGACGTACATCAGCATCAGCACCCAAACCAGCTACGGTCAAGTTAAAGTTACTCGTAGCACTAAGGCTGAAGCGATAGACATCAGCGGTATCAGTGTTACCAATCCAGTCACTAAAGGTGCGAGTACCTATCAGATTACCAATGTTGGTTTCAGTCGGTAGCAGGTTACTGGGTGAACTGGTGGGACTCGGCGACGTAGCAGACAGCCTTAAAGTATAGGCAGTGTTAGCACCTTGGTAGGGATAGACCTTGAGATAGTAAGTCCCAGCACTCAAGGTGTGGTTAATCGCTTCATCCGCACTGCCAGATCGGTTCGAGATGTTGAGTTCGGTCGTGCCATTGCTGGCAAAAAGCCGCACATCTGCATCCGCACTCATTCCTGTCATAGACAGGTTGAAGTTGCTAGCGGCGCTCAAGGTAAATTTGTAGTAGTCTATGTCAGTGCTAGTGACAGAGTCAGTAAGCACTCTGGGAGTAGCGGTCAAAGTACCAACATTGTATGCAGTCGCCGGGGTGCTGCCAGGATCTGGTACAACACTTGCCTCAAAGCTAGCTTGGCTGATACTAATGGGGAGATCCACCAGTTCCGCCATGACGCTTGTAGGTTTTACTGCTGTATCTAATTGTGGTTGATAAGCAGACCACGCGCTGGTACTTGCATCGCTGGAAGAGATAGTTTGATCGAATTCTTGTGGTTTCAACATTTTACAGCCCTCCAGTTAACAATCTGGAGAGAACATTCGCACGTCGTGCATTTTGCACGATGGTATTCAGACTTGCTTTAAAGCCTGATATCTTTTTCTAGCAGGACTTACGTAAAGAAACTGGGTTTCTCTGAAAAATGGATGGCTAATTGCTAATTGCTCATTGCTAATTGTCAATTGCCTCCAGAGCAGCCATTAGCGATTAGCTATTAGCAGTTACACAACCTTTGCTCAGGGACATGATATCAGCTTTGGTTCAAAACAATGCCAGTCTTTAAGAGCTTCTATTTGGGAAAGGCTCTCTTTACTACCACGCGCTGGAAGCCAGATCCCCATTTATAGAGGATCGGGACTTACGCCAATAAACCGGGTTTCTCTGAAAAATCGTTGAAAAGGAAACTATAGATCTACGAATAAACAAAGGTGATGGCTTCGTCGTGGGTAAGTCCTAATGGTTTAATTCTCGTTTCTCTTCTGGAAATTCCGGTTGATTCCGGCCTGCGCTCTACCTCAGTCTTAGCATGAGGATAAATATTCTGGATTAAATTATACGATTACGACTAAAAAGTTATAAAAACTTATAATAGTTCGAGCTTTGCAAAGTCTTGATACTAAGACCATACTTTAGCGGTTAGTAGTAAGCGCTTCAGCGCTGAAGCGCTTACTACTAACAAAGCCGAGTTTGATTGCTATTGCTGGCGCTGGTAGAGGGACCAGTACAATCCTTTTTTCTGGATTAGTTCTGCGTGGGTTCCTTGTTCCATCAAAACTCCTTTATCTAAGACTAAAATCAAATCTGCGCGCTTGAGCGGATCAAATCGATGGGCGATCCAAAAAACAGTTCGGTTCTGAAACATTCGTTGCAGGTTCTGCAAAACTTGTTGCTCGGTTTCGCTATCCAAAGCCGTAGTGGCTTCGTCTAAAATCAAGATGGGCGCTTGGGAAAGAAACAGGCGAGCAAGGTTAAGTCGCTGTCGCTGTCCGCCGGATAAAGCGGTGCCGCGCTCTCCAATATTGGTTTCGTAACCTTGGGGCAATTCGCTGATAAAATCGTGAGCAACTGCTAATCGAGCGGCTTCTACAACTTGCTCGCTGGTGATGTCCAGATTGCCGAGGGTAATATTTTCCAAAATCGAAGAATTGAACAGAAAATCTTCTTGCAGAACGACGCCAATTTGTTGCCGCAAGGATGCTATATCGGCGGTTTTAATATCAAAACCATCAAGCAGAATCCGCCCCGCTTCGGGTTGGTAGAGGCGTTGCAATAGTTTAGAAACGGTACTTTTTCCAGAACCGCTGCGACCGACTATTCCTACTAGCATACCGGGCTGGACTGTAAAGGAAATTCCCCGCAGGATGGCTTCTTGGTTGGGTCGATAGCGGAAGAAAACTTGGTCGAAAGTTACTTGTCCTCGCAAGGGGGGTAAAACTAAACCCGTTCCCGGTTCGGCTTCGGGGGCAACGTTGAGAATATCGCCAATTCGGTCTACAGAAAGCAGGACTTGTTGCAGATTTTGCCACAGCTGAACTAACCGCAACAGGGGTCCTGTGACTCTGGCAGAAAGCATTTGAAATGCTACCAATTGACCGACGGTAAACTGGTGTTCGATGACCAATTTGGCTCCAAACCAAAGAATCAGCAGGTAGGAAAAACTGGTGAGAAAATTGGCGATGTTGTTGCTGATGTTAGAAGTAGTAGAAGCTTTAAAACCAGTGCGGATGAACCGGGCGAACAATCCTTCCCAGCGATCGCGTGCTGTCTTCTCCGCACCATGAGCTTTCACGGCATGTATTCCCGTCAGCGTTTCCACTAAAAAAGACTGGGTATCAGCGCCGCGATTAAAGGTTTGATTCAGCCAGTGGCGCAGTACCGGCGTCGATACCAGGGTCAGAATAGCAAATAACGGCATCACCGCCAAGGCAACTAATGTCAGTTGCACGTTGTAATACAGCATCAGCGCCAGATACACCACCGCAAAGATAGAGTCTAAAACCACAGTTAAAGCAGTGCCGGTGAGAAACTGGCGGATGTGTTCGAGTTCCTGTACCCTGGCGACGGTATCTCCCACCCGCCGCGATTCAAAATAAGCCAAAGGCAGGCGCATCAGGTGGCGAAACACTTGGGCTGATAAACTCAGATCGAGGCGACGGGCGGTGTGGGTGAAAATAAATAGTCGCAAGATGCCCAAAAGCGCCTCGAAAGTAGCGACGCCTAGTAATGCGATCGCCATCACATCCAAAGTGGACAGGCTTTCCTGTACCATCACTTTGTCGATAATTACCTGAGTAATAATCGGCGTGGCTAACCCCAACAGTTGCAAGGTGAAAGAAGCTAGCAGCACCTCCAACAGCAATCCTCGGTAATTCCAAACTGCTGGTAAGAACCAAGATAGGTTGAATTTTTCCTGCCGCCGAATCGGTTCAATTGACCACAATTGCCCGTCCCAAGCGGCTTCTAGCATTGAACGGGGGATGCTTTCGCAAGTTTGATTGGGGTGGGTGGGATTGGCGATGATGATGCGATCGCCTTTAACCCCATACAATACTACCCAGTCTTTCTGTTCCCAATGCATCAACACTGGAAACGATATTTGCGGTAAATCATTCCAAGTTACTCGCAAGTGTCTCAGTTGCAACCCCAATTTTTCCCCAGTTTCCACCAGATGTTTGGGGCGCTGTCCCCGCAATTGGCGCTGCACCCAGTCGAGTTGCACTGGACATTGCCACTGTTGCGCCACCATGGTTAAACAAGCCGCCGCCGCGTTGAGGTTTTGCACAACAGGATAGCCCGATACCATCTGGGGTGCGTCGGGAGTTTGCGGTTCCAAACGCCTTCGCGCTTCCTGCCAAAACCGCTCGATTTGAGGGGAGGAAATTTCGCTCCAAAGTGCGGCATCCCAACTTAAAACTACCACTTCTTTGCTCGCAGCTACTGCTTTGAAGCCACCGGAAAGCTTGAGCAACTCGCCAAACCAATCTCCTGGCGCTAAAGTAGCTAGCGCTTTAGCCGCTTGTTCTTCCCGCCAGCGCACCTTACCCAAAACAACGACAAACTGGTGTTTCGGTACGCCTTTTGACCAAATTTTCTCCCCCAGCTTGTAGCGATGAGTCTGGGCTTGATTTTTGAAGTAAACTTGCTGTGCGGGACTCAACCAGCAAAGGGGCGGTTTATCCCAATTTAAGCTGTTGCGTTCGTCTTCAACTTTTTTTAGATGACTTCCAGCTTGACCATCATCTGTTGCATTTTCTCGGTTATCCATAGCTCAAACAGCTCATTTTGCAGAGCTTCACTTAGTTGAGCGTCTTCTAACGAGGCTAGCAGAATTTGTTCTACTCGAAACAAACCCCAGCGGCCTTCTAGTTCTAGCGGTCCGATCAATTCTCCAGGACTGGCTTGATCGATCTCTGCCCTGATTATATCTGGCAGCGTTCCCCGACTCACCGGCCCCATCATGCCGTTGACTATTCGGTCTTCCGTGAGCGAATAATCTCTTGCCAGAGTTTCAAATGCCGTTCCCTCTTCAATTTGGCTGCGTAGTTCTTCAGCCAATTCTCGTTCGGCAACAACAATCCGCGACAAAACCACTCGATCTAAAAAAATCTTACGTTCAATAAAGAATTCTTGCAGTTTTGGTGCGGTGACCTCAGCTTTGAGTTTGGCGAGTTTAAACCCAGAGGTAACTTGAGCGTGAAAAGTAGGATAATCCATCCGATTGCTGGCGAGCCATTCCTGGAACTGCTTGGGGTCAGTTAATTGACGTTGCAAGCGAAAATCAATCACCGCCTGCTCAATTAATACCGGGTCGATATTTAAATTATCTCTTTGTTTGAGTTCCTGCTCTAGGACGTACTCGCGCAGGATATCCCGGATGAAAGCTCCCAGTCTGCCAGATAGTTGCAAATATCGGATTGCTTGTGTCAGAGAAATCGGCTGGTCATTAATGGACAGGAATGGTTGGGATTCCATACGCGAACCAGATAGGTAGTTTTTCTATATCTATTATTCAAGATTTCTGTCAGATGCACAAATATGCGAAACGCTCCCAGGACAAGATTACTGGGAGCCAGATAAAACGCAATAGAAACCCGGTTTCCTAAAAACCGGGTTTCTTTGCCTTAAACCTCGCGTGGTTTGAGGTCAAAGGTCACCTTAAATTGCCGATCTTTCTGGGGAATATTCCGATGAACGATCTGCGTCAGAGTATTCGTGGTGTTAATTACTTCCCAACCGACGGTTGAAAATGTTTTCTCATTGAAGATGCCTTCCGCTAACAGGGGATTGGTTAAAGCTTGGGAGAAGGCATCAATCGCGACAATTCGCGCAATCATGAGAGGCACATTCGAATTTTCCCAGGCACGATCTTCGGCAAATATTCCGACGTATAAATCAATATTGTCAACGTGACCGTACAATTGTTTCAGTTTTGCCTGAGCAGTTTCATCTCCAGTAATTTGGTTGAAATCTGTGACGCGGGGAAAGCCACATATTTCGCGGTAATCGTTGTAGCTGCGTAATTTGGCTTCACGACCCATTTTGATACTGGCGATCTCTACCGGAATCAAGAAATCAGGAGTATTGAACAAACCGATGATCGTTGCAGGTTGAGAAGAACTTTCCTCAAATAAAGCGCCCAACCCTTTATTGGTAATTAGGTCGTTGTTCCACATCGTCTGCGTCATATGCATTGGTTTGCCGTCGTAGGTTAGCGTGTCGGGAAGCGCGCTGTGCCAACGATAGACTAAAGAAAATTCAAAAGGCATCCAATTAGGGCGATACCATTTTTCATTGGTAAATGCCAGGGGGTCGGTGATGAATTTAAAGTGATAGGGAGTGATGTGATTGATATATTCTTCTACCACAATTCTCATCAATAAAACGATGACGATATTTCTGGCTGTTTGGAACAGGCGTTCGTCATCCCAAGTGGGGTAATTTTGGGCGAGCAAATCGCACAAGCGATTGTGTTCTCTTAAGAAAAGAGTGTTGAGCATCACGTAGCCAATTTGCACGTTAGCTCGTTCCACTTCTATCCCCATTGCAAAGGATTTGTGCTTTTGTTCGGGAGGAACTTTCTCCCACATTGAGCCTTCGCCCTCGGCGTGAGCGCGGGGTAAGTCTTTGAATTCTTCTTTAACTTGTCCGTTTTCGTCGTAGTAGTAAGGAGGATATTCTTCGCCGTTGATGAATTGACTTTTCAGCTTGCCGCCTTGATGCGATCGCAGCATTTCAGTAATGCTATGGTTTAATCCATAAAGGGGACACAAATCAATCTGGTGGTTCGAGGTATTTTTTAAATGATTGGTGCGGTCTGTTCGCAGAAATCCATCGGTAAACCATTGGACGAAATAAGGAAACAGGACGGTAGATTTAGGAGAGTATTTTGTTTTTCCGTTTATTTTGCGGAACAAATCAGCCGCTGCTTCGACAGAGGGAAGGTTGTCGGGAAGTTTTTCAACCGGCCCTAAATGCAATAACGAATAGGTACGATCGGTTAATGAATCCCAAGAGGTGTAGGGAGCCATTGTACTAAACGGATAGGGACGAGTGGGAAGTTTGTAGATGGCATTGTTGATCAACTTTTTGTTGACTGCCTTCTTCAGACCTTCGTTGCTTTGAATAAAGTCCCATATCGGTTTCAGGTGGGATAAAGCATAAGACTCTAGTCGGTTCTTAAAACCGTCTCTGGATTTGTCTCTTTTTTTGGTTGCCATGATTGTCTTTTTTACTCCATGTAAAAAGCGAGAGAATAGATATTTCGTAGAGAAGACAGTAGGGACAAGGCAGGGTAAAATCTTTTGGTAAAAATCAAAATTTATTCGACGCGTCCCTACTACAAACCAAACTGATTTTGGGGTGGTGGGTCAACTTGAAGGTCAATTTGCCTGCGATCGCATCTCGCAGCGTTTCGCCGTTGCTGGGAAAGTAGATGCCTGTTTGCGCCAGCGGATATGCGCTCTCGACTTGGAGTTGTTCCCCGCCGAAAGCTCTCACTCGCAACACAACCCCATCTAGGTCAATGATGGCAGTTTTTTCGTCTAATGTCTCTAACAATGCTTCCCAAGTCGCACCGCCAGTAGTACGCAGGATTTCCACTAGGGGGTGCAGCCATTGAGCTAATTGAGCTTGGCGTTCAAAGGATTGACTTTCCATAAAAGAAACGATCAAATTACCAAAGATCGCAACTCCAAGCCGTTCTCTTTCCCAAGGATGCCTGGCACACCAATTTTATGATTGTTGCAGCAGCATGTCCACGAAATCATCAAGTTTGCGGCTATTTCACTCTGCCGCTTCGGTGCCAAGTTGTTGCAAATCTTGTATGTTCGCTGCTGTCGCCTTATCCATCTGCACTATTTTTGGTTTGTGCAGCATCGGGTCAATTCTCAGATAACTCTTCGGTTGATGAAAGAAAGAATGCGGAATTTAGCCACGAGGTAATGTTCTCCTTTTTTGGACTTGATTGGTTTAAATCAATTTTCCCAAAGCGTTGGGAGTATCCACGGCAGGGAATTTAATTTTTCTACCCTTTTGGAGCCTTACTCTAGTGCAGGCGCGAGACACTTCTGCACTCGCCACCTTAATATTCGTCTTCCGTCGATGCTGGTGGAAGAGAGTTTCCCCCCCAATATGCCGCTGTCGTACCCTGTGCCGTGGCAAGTCTATCGCCGGTAGCTAAATCCCTGGGGATTCCCACAATCGATTACCGATGACCTATTAACGCTTGTTGCTAGTTATCTTTTTAGGGCTGCTAATGGCTAATGGCTAATAGCTAATGGCTAATGGTAGACCCGAAAAATATTCCCATCAGCAATTAGCAAGCTTGCGATTAGCTTCTGCTGTGCAACCCACGATAGTGATAACTAGCAACTTGGGTTATTACTGAACTATTCCTGACTAGCTGCCATTGCCCGGATAATGTCTCCACGGGTAAGAATGCCAATGACTTTACCGCTGGCATCGGTTACCGGCAAGCGACGATACCCGTCTGCGTGCATCATTTTTGCGGCTTCGCGCAAGGATTTGTCTGGGTGAACGCTCACCACTTGGTCGGTCATCACTTCCTTAACTGTTTGCCCCAGCGCCTTGTGCAAGTCTCGCTCGTACTTAGCGGGATTTTCCAAGTAAATCACGCTATCCAAGAACATGATATAGGCTGGGGGATTAACCCCCGATTCTTGCCACATTAAGTCTGTTTCCGAGAGAATGCCGCTCAGTTTGCCGTTTTCATCCACTACCGGCAAACCGCTGATACGTTGCGCCGCGAGAATTTTAATCGCTTCGTTGAGGGGCGTTTCGGGCCGCACGCAGATGGGATCGCGGGTCATCACATCGGCAACGGTATTAGGCATCATTTGCTTGCTTCTCTGGTAATTCCTCTAGTTTCATTGTATGAAATTACGGGACACAACTTTTATAGGCGGGCAAGATGCCCACCCCACAAGAATTTTTTGGGCTTTGTGGCATGGGCATCCTGCCCGTCTGAGTTATTTGGGCAACAGGTCTAATCAACGCGAGCGCACAAGTCTATGTATGTGATTATCGCCCAGTTAGGTGGAACGCGATCGTCAACTGAGCCTTGGCACCCGCATTCCGCACCCTCAACTGTCACAAGGGGGTGTTTCCAGTTTGCTGGATGGAAGAGGTTTTATCAAGCGAGACGAGAAGCACAAAACCCCGTACCTTTAGGTCGGGGATGTAGTGCGACCGGGACTTTTAAGTCCCGTCAAGTAGTGTCATGGTGACGCTGTTCCTCAATATATCTTCTCACGG
>NZ_BLAY01000112.1 GCF_020521235.1 Microseira wollei NIES-4236
TGGTTGTCCCACCGCCCACCCCACAAGAGTTTTTTTCTTGTGGGATAAGCAAGCTGGTTGTCCCACCGCCCACCCCACAAGAGTTTTTTTCTTGTGGGATAAGCAAGCTGGTTGTCCCACCGCCCACCCCACAAGAGTTTTTTTCTTGTGGGATAAGCAAGCTGGTTGTCCCACCGCCCACTCCACAAGAGTTTTTTTCTTGTGGGATAAGCAACCTGGTTGTCCCACCGCCCACTCCACAAGAGTTTTTTTCTTGTGGGATAAGCAACCTGCTTGTCCCACCCATGTCAGGTGCAATATGTGAGTAGATAAAACGTTGGTCAGGACTTACGCAAATCACCTTTGTTTCTATGAAAAACGGTTTCTAGGTTCGTCGTGCGTAAGTCCTGGTTGGTAATAGCGCTGAAGAGCTAGCTTTTTGTCTCTAGAATTTGTTTGAGTTGGGAACAAGCTTTTTCGATGCTGTCTATACTACCGGGATTGACCAATCCATAATAGTCAAAGACGTAAACTCGATTGTTTTTTACGGCTTGGAGTTGATTCCAAAATGAGTCGGATTTAAACTTTTCTAGGATTTTATCTCCCGTCTCTACTAAAAGGATAATTTCTGGATTTGCCTGGAGAATCTTTTCTGGAGAAAGGGTAACATACCCGCGTAAAGGAGAAGTTCCCTGCAATTGGGCGGCTAGATTTTTCAGCTTAAATTGCTGAAGAAAGTCACCTGCCCAGCTAGCTTGATTGGGAGATAAAATCGGTTGGCGACTGACTAAGATTAGAGTAGAATAATCTCCCTGGGGAATGTCGGCTAAAAAGGTTTGGTAGCGCTTGAGTAAAGGTTCGGGATCGGCGTTGAGCGATCGCGCTAAATTCACTGTCAATTCTTCCAATGCTTTCCAGCTTTTTACTTGCGTCAGCAGCGTCTTTATTGCTAACTGCTGCAATCTTTCCATTGTTTTATCGTGAAACCCTGCCGCCCCGACCGCGAAATCGGGTTTCAGCGCCACAATTTTTTCTAAATTCGGCGGAGTTTGTTCGCCGCTGACTGTAGTAATTCCCTTAAAACGAGGGTCATTACTGATTATTTTGCTGCCCGTAACACCGACAATTTTTGTTGGCTCCAATTGATAGATAATATCGGCGGTTAAAGGAGTCAGCGCTACAACTTTTTGGGCAGATTCGCGATTGGTTGTTTCCGTTGCTGCGGGGGAAGAAATTGGGTTTGACAAATTTTGGCTTGTACCTGAGCAAGCAACAAATGTTAGGCTTAAAACGAAGATAGCAGCCAGTCGCATTAACCGCCCGGAAATAAATTTTCGAGCTAATAGCCAAAGTTGTACGGGCGAAGCATTCGGTGCGAAATCTTTTGGCGACACCAACAATTTGTCGCCCAAATGCTTCGCCCCTACGTGGACTGAGATCGCGCTTTTAGTCCTCTTTAGAGGACTTAAGCTATTAGCCAGGGATTTTAATCCCTGGCGGGTGATGTAGCTTGTGCAGACTTTTAAATACATCCAATTTTTGGGCATATCAAGTCAAAATCGAGGAGATAAAGGACAAATCTGCAATCCTACTGGTGTTTCTATAATGGTAACTTCTACGCCAAAAGTTTGGGCTAAATTATCGGGGGTCAAAACTTGCTTCGGAGTCCCGACGCAAGTAAGTTTTCCCTGATGGAGTAGGGCAATGCGCGCGCTATACCTTGCTGCTAAATTAATTTCGTGCAATACTGTAATAATAGTCAAGTTTTGTTGGTTGAGTTGTTTGAGTAATTCGAGCAATTGCAACTGGTAGCAAATATCCAAATAAGTCGTGGGTTCGTCTAACAGCAAAACTTGGGGATTTTGTGCCAAAGCAAGGGCTAAAAAAGCGCGTTGGCGTTCGCCTCCCGAAAGTTGTTCTACCGAGCGATCGCCAAATTTTTCTATCCCAGTTTGATGCATGGCAATTTCAACTTTTTGGGCATCTTCTCGACTCAATTCCCACTGCCACCAAGGTTGATGGGGCGAACGTCCTAAACTGACTAACTGCTTGACGGTTAATCCTTCGGGAATCGTTTGTTGTTGGGGCAAAATCGCTAATTTCCGCGCCACAATAGCGGCAGGTTGGGAGTGAATTGCTTTGCCATCGAGCAAAACAACTCCCTGCTGGGGTGCGAGAATGCGACTAATTAATTTTAGCAAAGTAGATTTACCGGAACCGTTAGCGCCGATCAAACTTAACCATTCACCCCTTTGGATGGATAGGGTGATGTTTTGCGCGATCGCTATGTCTCCGTAACCGCCAGTTAGGTCTTGAATGTCCAATAACATTTATTGTGCCTGGGTTTGTAATTGATCGATAAAGGTTTGACGAGAATATAGAAACCGGGTTTCTTGCTGCGATCTCTTGTTCCAAATAGACTATTTTTCAGAGAAACCCGGTTTCTTTCCATATGCTAAAATTTGGCTGACCGACGATACAACAACCAAACAAATAAGGGAGAACCTAACAGAGCGGTAATCGTTCCTACAGGTAATTCTACCGCACCCAAACGGGCAAGTAAATCCGAGATAGTAAGTACCAAAGCACCGCCAACTGCGCTCAAAGGTAATACCCAACGGTAGTCAGTTCCCACCAATAAACGCACGCCGTGGGGGACAACTAATCCTACAAAACCAATCAATCCGCCGATACTGACAGCACTGGCGGCGAGTAAGGTAGCGACGGCACCAATTAATAAGCGCGATCGCATCAACGATACTCCCAATCCCACTGCCAAATCATCTCCCAAAGCTAGTAAATTGACGCTACGAGCTAAAAAGCATCCCAATAGCAACGATCCGCTAATATAAGGTGCAGCAATTTGAATATCCGACCAACCTCGTCCGTTTAAACTGCCAATTAACCAGTTTAGTGCTGCTTGGATGCGACTATCTTCTGCTAATAATATCAACGTTGTTTGTACCGCCCCAAATAAAGAACTAACCGCCACCCCACCTAAAATTAAGCGTTCTACAGATATTCCCGTTGCCGTTTTTCCTAAAAAATAAACGATCGCCGATGTCAGAATTGCACCCACCCAGGAAAAAAGGGGAACCCAAGCTTGAAATACTCCTAACGTGAACATAGCGATCGCCACCAAACCTGCCCCCGCCGATATTCCCAATATAAACGGATCTGCCAAACTATTTCGCAGCAATCCTTGCAACAAAGCACCCGACATTCCCAATGCTGCCCCTACCGTTAATGCTGCTACAATTCTAGGCAAACGCAGTTCCCAAATAATAGTTTGATTTACTGAATCTCCCTGATGCAGAAATGCTTGCCATATTTGTGCCACACTCATCGGTACAGCACCTAAAGAAAGCGAAAGAATAATGGTTACGAGTAACCCTATTATCAGAATCAAACCTGCCTGTAACACTCGATAATTTAGGGCGGTTGCTTGCTTTTGTACTGGCATTTTTTCATCAAAATAACTCATATGATGTCCGGTTGTATCGGTAGCGTCAGGCGGGGCGGGTTTAACGAAATATTTGTTGGTTCCACAGATTGATTCGTAAAACCCGCCCCTACAGTATCAAAAACTATACAAAACCTTTGCCACCGGACATCATATCATAAATATTCATTCTGGTTGACACAGCCAGTCTTATATCCGTACAAACTGCTGGATCTGCCTTTGCGAGTGTTGTATTTACGGGGTGAGCATTTACCCAATTAGCAATTAGCAATTAGCAATTAGCAATTAGCAATTACCAATTACCAATTACCAATTACCAATTACCAATTACCAATTAAGCAGGATGCACGTGGAACATTCCCTCACAACCTTTTTGCGCCACCCAATCTTGATGGGGATGGAACATATACATACCTGGGTCACTGTATGAAAATTCAAGAATGTGTCGCTCTGCCGTTCCCATCGTAATTACATCCGTTGCTTCCGTAGGTTGAAGCGTACTACCCGTTCGATAAACCTGAAATAAATTGGCATGAAGGTGAAAAGTAACGGCTGATTCATATTCAATCATATTCAAAAGGTAAAGCCGAACCAGTTGATTTTGTTGAACGGGTATCGGATATTTCATGTAATATTGTGGAAACCCATTGAAGACGACGAATTCATTTTTTCCATCCCCATTTGTGTCGTAGCCTGACATGGTGATGGCTATTTCATCTGCCTGGGGGCGCCCTCCTGGCGGATCGATAATAAACATGCCATAAAGTCCCTGACCGATATGATAAGCGATATCTCCTACGTGGCAGTGATATAGATGAAGGCCAAAAGGTTTAGCATCAAATTCATAAACTGTGGTTTTTCCATAACTAATGGGTTCCATGCCATCCATTTGTGCTTTATGAATCCCATGAAAATGGATCGAGTGGTCTTCACCTTGATGCTGATTTGTATAAATCACCCTGATGCGATCGCCTTGATTGGCGCGCCAAGTTGGACCTGGAACTCTCCCGTTGTAACTCCAAGTAGTAAACGAAGCACCATCAAGTAAAATTTCTGTGGGTTTAGAAGTTATTGTAAATTCTCGAATCTGACGCCCATTCTCTTGTTTCAGCGTGCCATACTCAAATTCTCGCAGCGATGACGAGGGGTTCCAAACCAGTTTTGGAGGTGGCAAAATTTTCGCCTTTACCCTACGCCAAATCGGGTCACCAAGAGTGATGCCAGCAACTGCGATTCCGCCTGCCAATCCTAGTTGCAGCATTCGGCGTCTTTTAATTAGTAATGAAGAAAGCTTACTCATGAAATTTCTTGCTAATACAGCCAAAGATGGATGGTTTTCAAGAATGAATAATTGGCTCGTAAGGGCGGGCTTAACGAGATATTTCATTGCCTCAAATATAACCAGGTTAAACTCGCCCATACGTTGAGGGCTGTTAATAGCTAATGGCTGGTATATCCGGAAAATATTGCCATCAGCAATTAACAATTAGCGATGAGCAATTAGCATCTAATTCGGAGTCAAAAAGTTTTGCACAACGTACTTACCCAAATTCCTCCCAGCAGTCAACCCATCTCGATTATCAGACATCCAATGAGCGCCGCCGTAAACGCGACTCATCCCCGCTTCTTCTGCTGCTTGAGTAAAGTTATTGAAAGAACGAGGCGGCAAATTTACAGAAGGGTCGGCGGTTGCAGTAAAACTAACTTTATCGCCAAAGTATGCCGTCAAAACTGCATCGGCTGCACCCCCAAACGTACTGTGTCCCGATACATAGGCAGGAGAAGAAGGAGTACTTAGTAAAGGCGTCCAATTTGCATCGGCGGTTGTTTCGGGATTATCATCTTTATCGGCTTGCTGAATTGCGGTAATCGGTCGCCAACGATTAAACGTGTATTTTTGATCGCCGTCAATAATACTGGCATCGGCGAGGGCGATATTTAGCAATGCAAATAAACGGGCATTTTGCTGTAAAGTATTGCCCCGTTTTATAGCAACATCAGCAGCAATTTGGTTCCAATGTCCGGGGGGAGTTAGCGTTCCCGAACCATTTAACCAGAATTTAGCGATCGCAGTCTGATCGGCCGTCCGCGTCGTGCTATCTTTCGCGCCAATTTCTTTGGTTTGATTAAATTCTGCCGTATATTCAGCACTCGTTAAACTCGGCATCTTCGCAATGCGGAATTGCTCTCCCTTCGTCATCGCAAAGGGTTTAACATTCTTCCAATGCGGCATCGAAGCTGACTTAAATTCCGGCGGTACGGGTTGCCAATAACCGGGTTGATTTATAGGCGTATAAGCAACTTCGGCATTGCTACCATCATTTTGTCGCCATGCAAATATTTGGTCGGCAACAGTTTCCCCTAATTTGATGCCGTCTGTTTTAGATTTTCCTTCAGCTATTTTTGCCAAAGATTCGGTTTTGGCAGCATCTAACGCAGCCGCTTGTTTCGGATACAAATTAACTAACATTCGATGTGCAGCAGCGATCGCAGCGGCTGCTTCTGATGCACCTGGAGGCGCTTGCACTTGTACGCGATAGCGTTTGTGCGTTGCTGCTATCCCATTTACCGCATCGTACACCGCCCCATGCACCATCGCCAGGTTATGCGCTGCCATCGGCGGCGATGTCTTGTCTGTGCGGATCGTTGACAGAGCGATCGCATTCCATTCCATCACCGCATCTTTTGCTTGTTGCCTCGGTGCTACAGCTTGCGCGTTTGCCCCAGGTTGCACCGCTGACAGCAACTGGACTTTTTGCGATTTACATGCAATAAAACTTAAACTTGCGATCGTACCTATTGCGATCGCCTTGACAGAAATGCCTATAATTGAGCGTTCTGAGTTAGGTTTCATGATGAACACCGCATAAAGTTGTTGATAATATTAAGCAATAACTTCATTTAGCGAGTGTAAATCTGAAAGCCGAAGCAGCCTGATTTCTTCAACAACTCTTAATTTCTCAATTAAGCTGATGACAAGATTTGGTGCAAGCCTTGCAATAAACGGTTTTAGGCTCAAAGTCAGGACAAGCGATCGCCTCAAGAGAACAAGCCGTCATCGGTCGCACCGTACACTTAAGGCGATAATCGTTAGTAAAATATTCGCAAGCATGACAAGGAATTTGATGGAGACGCTTGACATAAGACACACCTTTTTGCACTGAAACCAGAAACTTCCAAACCAATAAAATCGTCACAGTCCAAGCACAGAAACAGTAAAAAATTGCAGCTATCATTTCCAGAACCTGAGTGAATGACAAATACGCGACTGTAGGGGCGAAGCATTTGCGCCTGGATGTTTCGGTAAACGCAAAATCTTTATTTTTAAATGCTTCGCCACTGCGGAATTTTTGCCAGAAGTCCGATCAATTTAAGCGGGCGCGGTAAGCGTGCCAAAGGTGACTGCCAAGCGCCAACAACCCCAAGAAAAATTGACTAACTGCCAAATAATTTCGCTCTAACCCGTAAAATTATCTCGGATAAACAGTCGTGTTATATCCCACGAAGATGGCAGAAACAAAAGCCATAAAAGCCAAACCGCCCAAACTGTAAGAAAGCAGCGCATCTCCATTAATAATCAGCGCTTTCTTAACCCAAGGAAAAGGTTGACTCACAATATGCCACGCCCCGCCAGCAATCAGTAAAGATCCAATCCAAATGTGCCCGCCGATAACATCCTCTAAATTATTCACACTCGCCATTCCCAGGGGAGTCCAACCCCCATTTGCAATGCCAAATAGGTAGCAAAAAATCGTCACGGGATTGAGAGTTGGATTGGTAATTAAGCGGACATTGGCAACAGCGGGGTCGTAAATTCCGCCAAAAACCATTGCCTTGAGGACGAATAAAAACGCACCAATTCCCAAAAAAATCAAATGATGACCCAAGATCAAACTTAGCTGTTTTGGGTCAGTCCATTCATAGTGAAACTTAGTAACTCGTCCCACCCCATTTTTTAAGATCCCAGAGCCGCGAAAAACATGATAAAGCCCGCCAGCACCCAAAACAGCAGAGGCGGCTAAATGCAAGATTCCAATCGCAAAATAGGGATAGGTATCCACCACTTGACCGCCTGCACCCACACCCCAACCTAAAGACGCCAAATGAGGTAGCAGAGTTAGTCCTTGATCGTACATCGGTTTGTCAGGCACCAAGTGAGTCACTTCTGATATCGCAGTAGCGCCAGCCCAAAACATAATTAAACCCGCGTGAGCAATATGAGCGCCCAATAATTGACCCGACAAATCAATCAAGCGGGCATTCCCAATCAACCATGTCAAATTTGTATTGTCGGCTAGCGTTCTTTGAGTAGAAATTTCCACAGTTCGGTTCTTTCCTTTTGAGTCATTTGAAGTCAAAAAATCTTGTTTTGGTGTAGGGGCACGGCATCAATCAGCTTTGCCGCTAACTGGAAGGTTTTCTACTGCCGTGCCCCGACAACGGCATCAATAAACTTTGCCGCTAACTGGAAGGTTTTCTACTGCCGTGCCCCGACAACTAACTGGAAGGTTTTCTACTGCCGTGCCCCGACAACGGCATCAATCAGCTTTGCCGCTAACTGGAAGGTTTTCTACTGCCGTGTCCTTACAGAGGAAAAACTGTTTTACAAATCGCTGCCGACGGTATTCAAGGCATTTTCGACGCGCTTAAAGTCAAAGCCAATCGCTCGCAAAGCGTGCCAGAGATGACCTTGCAGGAAGAAGAAAGCTAAGAAGAAATGGGCATTTGCTAACCAACAACGAGCCGTATGGGCACCATTCGGTAACTGCACTGTGTCAGCAAAATAAGGAGTCACGCCTAGCTTTACTTCTAACGCTGGCCCGTAAAATTCCACGGGATAAGCTAACGTGTTCACCGCACAAAAGTAAGCAGCAACAAATCCTGCCAAAGCAATACCGCCTAAAGAATAGGAAAGAATTGCTTCTCCAGAGAAGATCAAAAGCTTTTTCGCCCAAGGTAAAGGCTCTTTGATGATGTGCCAAATACCGCCTGCAATCAGAATTGCGCCTACGTAAATGTGACCGCCGACTAAATCTTCTAAGCTGTTAACGCTGGCAAAATGGGTCTGATAGCCATAGATTACTAATGGGTCAAGGGTGGGATTTGTTACTAAGCGCACCTCCCCAATTGTGGAGTCATAGAGTCCGCCAAAATACATCGCTTTAGCAGCCAGTAGCAGCGCACCTGCTCCTAAGAAAAGTAGGTGATGTCCCAAGATTATTCCCAACTGTTTGTAATCATTCCATTCAAAGTGGAATTTCTTGGCCTGCCCCGTTGCATCTTTCAAGTTTTCCGGCGCTTTAAAGGTATGGAAAAGAGCGCCAGCACCCAAAACAGCGGATGAGATTAGGTGCAAAACTCCGACAACAAAAAAGGGATAAGTATTCAATACTTGACCGTTTTTTCCCACACCAAATCCCAATGTTGCCAAGTGGGGCAGTAAAATTAGCCCCTGTTCGCCCATCGGTAAGTCGGGTGAATACCGAGAGATTTCAAACAGCGTAAATGCTCCCGCCCAAAGCGTAATCAGCGCTGCCTGTCCTACGTGGGCTGAGATGAATAAGCCGGATAAATTGGCAAAGCGAGCGTTTCCAGCCCACCAGGCATATTTAACCTCTGTCTTGTCGTAAGTTTGCATTGAATGTCCGTCTCCTTGCGATTTTCGTGGCTGTTTTCCCTTGCTGCGATCGCTCGCTCAGTCGGTTCCCTGGCTTCTTGCTAATTATTCTCATCAATTTATGATAGTTGCAGAAGATTGTCAATAAGTTTTTACCAGTGTTATGACTTGCTGACATGAGTTTATTTATCATTGTTTCTTGAACTGGCGCTGAAGCGCCTACTACGAACAAGTTTATTTATCATGGTTTCTTGATCTTGAACCCATAGCTGCCCCGGGCTGCGTTGTCAATTAACCGCAATAATTGTTAATTTTACTTTGACTAGATGCGATTAATTATCAAATAATGCTGGATGGCGCTGAAGCGCCTACTACGAACGGGTGCTGAAGCGCCTACTACGAACGGGTGCTGAAGTGCCTACTACGAACGGGCGCTGAAGCGCCTACTACGAACGGGCGCTGAAGCGCCTACTACGAACGACGCGATCGCCCATAGACCCCCAACGCACATCGATCGCTTTTTCACATCGTGCTACAATATAATACAAAAGCTAAAGGGGATTCCTCTGCGGGGAAGCGATATTGCTCGGCAACGCTGGCGCGAACGCAGAAGCATTTCCCTCTGCCCCTTCATTTTGTTAGAATAGGAATCATTATCACTTTATTGTTTTATGGTCAGTTCCCCATCCCAAGCCCAATCGAGTTACAACCCCAACCCAAAAGACGAGCAAAAACTGCTGCGAATTCGCCACACCTGCGCCCACGTACTCGCAATGGCAGTGCAAAAGCTATTTCCAGAAACCAAAGTGACAATTGGACCAGTGGTGGACAATGGCTTTTATTACGACTTTGACCGCAAAGAACCATTTACCCCGGAAGATTTGGGTAAAATCGAAACTGAAATGCGGCGAATTATTAAAGCAAATTTGCCGATAATTCGAGAAGAAGTAGAGCGAGAACAAATCAAAGCCGAAATCGAACAGCTAGGAGAGCCTTACAAAATAGAGATTCTAGACAGCATTCCAGAAGGCGAAATAATTACTCGTTATTTTATTGGGAATCCGGATAGCGGCAGGTGTAAAAAAGGAGAAAAACCCGAACCTTCATTAATTGAAACTGCCACAATTGAACCCGATGAATTTTGGTGGGATTTGTGTGCGGGGCCGCATTTAAAGTTCACAGGCGAAATCAATCCCGATGCCTTTGCTTTAGAAAGCGTCGCGGGTGCATATTGGCGCGGCGACGAAACCAAAGCGCAACTACAACGCATCTACGGCACTGCGTGGGAAACCCCAGAACAACTGCAAGCTTACCTGCAACAAAAAGAAGAAGCAAAACGCCGCGACCATCGTAAATTAGGGCAAGAACTCAAACTTTTTAGCATCCAAGAAGATGCAGGCGGAGGTTTAGTTTTCTGGCATCCTCGCGGCGCAAAAATCCGCTATTTAATCGAAGATTATTGGCGGAAAGCGCACCTAGAAGCAGGTTACGAACTACTGTACACGCCCCACATCGCGAATCTGGAATTATGGAAAACATCGGGTCACTGCGATTTTTATCGCGAAAATATGTTTGACTCGATGAATATAGAAGAACAGGCTTATCAACTCAAGCCGATGAACTGTCCTTTTCACGTTCTCACCTACAAAAATGACCTGCATTCTTACCGAGAATTACCATTGCGTTGGGCAGAATTAGGCACGGTTTATCGCTACGAACGTTCTGGAGTTTTGCACGGATTAATGCGCGTGCGGGGATTCACCCAAGATGACGCGCATATCTTCTGCTTACCCGAACAAATCGCCGATGAAATTCTGGGAGTGCTGCATCTGACCGAACAATTCTTATCCGATTTTGGCTTCAAGAATTATCAGGTGAATCTTTCCACTCGTCCGGCTAAATCTGTCGGTACGGATGCCGGATGGGAATTGGCAACCCAGGCTTTAATTCAAGCCTTGAATAGGAAAGGTTGGAATTACGTAATCGATGAAGGCGGCGGTGCATTTTACGGCCCCAAAATCGATCTCAAAATTCAAGATGCCATCGGTCGCTTGTGGCAGTGTTCCACAATTCAGGTAGACTTTAACTTACCAGAAAGATTCGATATCGAATACGTTGCCGCTGATGGCAGTCGCCAACAACCGATTATGATTCACCGGGCAATTTTTGGCTCGTTGGAGCGGTTTTTTGGCATTTTGATTGAAAACTACGCGGGGGATTTTCCCCTGTGGTTAGCACCCGTGCAGATACGCCTTTTACCCGTCAGCGATGGTCAACTGGAGTATGCCGAATCTGTGGCAGCTACGCTGAAAAAAGCGGGGTATCGCGTTGAAGTTGATAGGAGTGGAGAACGTTTATCCAAGCAAATTCGCAACGCCGAATTAGAAAAAATTCCTGTGAGTGCAATTGTCGGTAAGCGGGAAGTAGAGAATCAAAGCTTGAGCGTGAGAACCAGAAAAGCGGGAGAGTTGGGAACGCTTTCTTTGTCTGAATTGCCAGAGCGTTTGCAAGCAGCAATTGAAGAAAAAACTACGATTTAAAGAAACCCGGTTTCTGACCTCGCGTGGGTAAGTTCTGCGATCGCAACAACACCGCGACAACTCATTGGAGTATAATGGCAGTGATAATAGCGATCGCATTTTTCCCCCATGTCTTCCAACGCCGCCACCTTACCACCTAACCTCGCACGCATGGTCGAACGCTTCGCGCGTCAGTCCGATCCGAAACAGCGCTACGAACAACTGATTTGGTTAGCTAAAAAGCTGCCTGAATTTCCCGAATCGGAAAAAGTACCTGAAAATAAAGTTTCGGGGTGCGTGTCCCAGGTTTATATTATTTCTGGGTTGAACGACGGCAAGGTTGTTTATCAAGGCGATTCAGATTCCCAGTTAGTTAAAGGATTAGTCGCATTTTTAATCCAAGGATTGAACGGACTCACACCCGAAGAAATTTTGAAAGTCACTCCAGATTTTATTCAACAGACGGGGCTGAATGTAAGCTTGACCCCTTCCCGCGCCAATGGGTTTTATAACATTTTCCAAAAAATGAAAAAGCAAGCCCTATCATATCAACTATCCGAGTAAGGAGAGTCGTTCAATTAATAAGAACTCTCCAAAAAACAAGCTCAATGGCAGGCAGGATGCCCACCCCACAAGAGTTTTTGGAAAAATATAATGTCTATAACAGAACCAAGGGCAGGTACAATCGAAGGTCTGACCAAACGGGGAATGCCGGTGACGATTATTACCGGATTTTTGGGCAGCGGCAAAACAACCTTACTCAATCAAATCCTCAAAAATCGACAAGATTTAAAAGTCGCAGTCTTGGTTAACGAATTTGGGGATATTAATATCGACAGCCAACTGTTGCTTTCCCTGGAAGATGACATGTTGGAATTGAGCAACGGCTGTATCTGCTGCACGATCAACGATAACTTGGTTGAGGCCGTTTACAAGATTTTAGAACGGCAAGACCGAATTGATTACTTGGTAGTGGAAACGACAGGGCTGGCGGATACGCTACCAATTATTTTAACATTTGTAGGGACGGAATTACGAGAGTTTACTAACCTGGATTCAATTCTGACGGTGGTAGATTCCGAAACGTTTACGCCAGAGCATCTGGAAAGCGAAATAGCGTTCCGGCAACTGATTTATGGGGATATAATCTTACTCAATAAAACAGATTTGGTGCCAGAAGAAAAGGTTGAGGAACTAGAGGAGTATATCAATGATATAAAAGCTGGGGCTAGGGTTTTGCGCTCGCAACACGGTCAAGTACCCCTACCGCTGATTTTAGGCGTAGAACTGGCGCATCCAGAAACCTATCTAACTGATGCCAGCTTGAGTAAAGAGCAACAGTCAAACCACCTCGCCAACGATGGTTTTGTATCCGTTTCTTTCAAAAGCAATCGACCTTTTGCCGTGAAAAAATTTCAGACATTTTTACAAGATAAAATGCCTGCCAATGTTTTTCGTGCTAAAGGGATTCTTTGGTTTAAAGAAAGTACGAGATGTCACATCTTTCAATTGAGCGGCAAACGCTACGACTTGAAAGATGAAGAATGGCAGGGAGAACCGAGCAATCAGCTAGTATTGATCGGGCGCTCGTTAAATGCGCTGGAAATTCACCAGCAACTCAATAATTGCCTGACTCGATAGCAGATTTTTTGATTGTTAAGAATCTGCAATATTTGAAGATGAAAAGGACAAAGGAGCGAAACGGCTGATGAGTAAAGCAACGCTCTACGAACGCGATTTTTTATTATGGACGCAACAGCAAGCAGAGTGCTTGAGGAAAGGAAACTGGGCAGAGTTGGATATTGAAAATCTAGTAGAGGAACTAGAGGCATTGGGTAGGAGCGAACAAAGGGAATTAGGAAGCTATTTGCAAGTGCTTTTAATGCACTTACTCAAATGCCAGTATCAACCTGAACGCCGAACCAAAAGTTGGGATGACACCCTCTCCAACTGCCGGGACAAAATTCAGGATTGTGTAGAAGATACTCCCAGCTTGCAACGTTTTCTTCAAGATTCAGAGTGGATACAAAAATATTACCAACGTGCCCGTCGAGATGCAGCCAAGGAAACTAAAATGCCAGTAGAGACTTTTCCCGCTGAGTTTCCTTTTACAATTGAGCAAGTTCTTGACGCAGACTTTTTAGCATGACTGTTGCGAGCAGCAACAGCAAGTTGTGCGGGAATTTACAATATAATATAAAACCTAATTCCAGGAGACACGCTCGTGGCAACGGAAATACAAGCTTTTCAAAAAAGTCTCTACGAAACCGATTTTGTCCGCTGGGTTGAAACTACAGTTGAACAACTGCGTAATCAAGAATACGCCAGCGTAGACTGGACAAACTTAATTGAGGAAATTGAGGATATGTCAAAATGGGAGAGAAAAAGCCTTAAAAGCAACCTTGTGGTGCTTTTGCTTCATCTCCTTTCCTTAAATGGCAACATCAACCAGAATGTCGTAGTGGCAGTTGGAAAGGCAGTATTCGGGAACATCGCAGACGTATCAATGACGACTTAAAAGATTCACCCAGCTTAAAACCATACCTGCAAGAGGTATTTGCTGAGTGTTACATTAATGCTCGTCTTCAAGCGGCAGATGAAACAGGTTTACCAGTAGAGACTTTTCCATTAGATTGTCTTTATACACCGGATCAATCCCTAGATGCTGATTTTTTACCAGAGTAAAGCGCGATCTACCAGACCGCGCACGCTACGCGCATCTAAATCTCTCACCACATATAAACAAAACTTACTTGAACTATAAACAAAAATGGGATAATCTGAGCAAGTGATCGAATCTGGTACAAAATAATGAATCGATTTTTACTGGTTTTGCTCTCTAGCCCTGCACTGTTAGCTTCTCTCGCGTCTGTTTTTGTGACAGCTTCTCCCGTCGGTGCAACCACACCCATCCCCGCCACCAACGAAGATCTTTCCTGCATTCTTTCTCGCGACTCCAACGGGTTGAGTTGTCTGCGGGTGACTAAAGAAATAGCAAGTGCATCGGATGCGTTTGATAGCGATCCGACGCCTATGTTAGATATTACCGATGAAGAAAGCGATGAAGCGATCGCTAAATATGGTTGCGACTGTACTGGGTGTATCAGATCCTTGCGTCAGTCGGGGATTTAAAAACAGAAATCTCTCCCCTATACTTTGATAGCAACCACGCGAATTCTGCGGTAATCTGCAAACCACGTTCCATCCCGATACAGCATTGGTTGCAAGCGTTTTTCAACAGATTGGATGACTTGGATTCGCTCTATATCTGACAACCCAGATAAAAACCCATTCGCGAACATTTCAATCCAATTTGCCATGCCTGCATCGCCATCTTCTAGCGGTGTTGGACGATCGAATAATACAGCGTTGGTCACCTCAAATCCTTGTTTTTCTAGCCTCGTCGCATATTCACCAATACTGGGATAATAGCAGGGAGAAAGTGCTTCAGGTGAAGGATGACCCATTTCCGCCAAAGCACTACAAATTGCTTGATAAATTGCTTGCACGTTGCCTTTACCGCCAAATTCCGCCACCAATCGACCTCCAAGTTTAAGCGCTTCTCTGATGCAATAAATTGCGGCATCAGGTTGTTTAATCCAATGCAAAACTGCATTTGAGAAAACTGCATCAAAAAGTTGATCTACCTGAAAATTTCTGGCATCTGCTACTCGTAAATCTAAATGGGGATAGTTCTGAAGTGCCGTCGCAATCATCGCTGGAGATGAATCAATTCCTTGCACGTTAGCCCCAGTTTGAGCAATTTTCTCGGTTAATTGTCCCGTTCCGCAACCTAAATCTAGAATCCGTTCTCCTGGTTTAGCAGCAAGTAATTCTAAAAGCGATGAGCCATACTGCCAAACAAAGGCGTGTTTTTCTTGATAAAGCGTAGTATTCCAAGATGGTTGTGTCATTGAAAAACCTCCTGATTCTTGAGTTCCTGCGTAGGGGCACGGCAAGCATAAAATGTTCATTTGTACAGAATATTTTGCCTTGCCGTGCCCCTACTTATAACCGACGATTTTAACGTTCACTTTTACAGAATATTTTGCCTTGCCTTGTCCCTACTTCTAACCGACGATTTTTCAGAGAAACTTTGGTGTTTGCGTAAATCATGGCGTTATTGCTAGTTCTTTACCCGCAAGCCGAGAAATTCCAATCCGATCAATTCGGCATAATCTGATTGATTCCATTATGCGCGCCCCCTGTTTTTTGTAGAAAGCAATTGCTGGCGCATTATCCTTATTAACCGTCCATTCGATGCGTCCGCAATTATTTTCAGCAGCAATTTGTGCTAGAGAATCGATCAATGCTTGACCAATTCCTTTACCCCGCATATGAGATTGAACAAACAAATCATCTAACCAAATACCCTGTTGTGCCAAAAAACTTGAGTATGTATAATGATAGAGAGCAAATCCTACCGGGATTCCTTCTACTTCAGCTAACAATACGTGCGCCTGTGGAGGATGATAATACAGCGGATTGCCAGCGAGTGAAGGAAAGCCCTTTGGCTTGGTTTGTATAGCGGCAGCATTAATGCTGCCGCTACACAAACGAAGGTGTACCTCATGGGGGTGCAAACCGCTATAAAATAGAGTCTGCCTTAATTTATCGGCTGTAGCTTCTAAGGCATCTAAACATCCATCAAACTCGGCTTTTTGCCCGATTAAGGAAAGGATTAACTCTACATCTTTGATGTCAGCAACTCTAATTTTTAGATTCAGTTTATCCATTTTTAACGTCTCAATTCCTCTTATTCATCACTATATGAAACAGAATTGGGAATGTCCAATATATTTTTAGCTATTGATTTATACTTTAAAAATATAAGTGCGGCGGTGAGTTATGGAACTGCGACACCTGCATTACTTTATGGCAGTAGCAGAGGAACTGAATTTTAGCCGTGCAGCAGAAAGACTGCATATTGCTCAACCTCCTTTGAGCCAACAAATTCGTCAGTTGGAGGCTGAGTTGGGATTTCAACTGTTTCATCGCACCAAACGTACAGTACGGTTGACTGAAGCAGGAATTGTATTTTTTGCCGAAACGCAAAAAATTATGCGCCAGCTTGAGAATGCAATTCAAATTGGACGACAAACCAGTCGCGGTGAACTAGGGCAATTGGCAATTGGTTTTGCTAGTTCTGCGGTGCATAACGTTCTGCCAACTATTCTGCAAGCGTTTCGTACAGCGATTCCTAGCGTGAAGCTACAATTGCGAGAATTGACGACTGACCAACAATTAGAATGGTTGCAGCAAGGACGAATTGATATTGGGTTTGTCCGTCCTCCAGTAGAGGAGGATGGTTTAAGTTCTGAAGTTATTTTTTCCGAACCTCTGATTTTGGCACTGCCAGAAACTCATGCATTTTGTAGTCAAGAATTAGTGTCGTTGCGATCGCTTTCTCAGGAACCCTTTATTTTATTCCCCCGATCCCTCGCACCCGGATTGTACGATCCGATTATTAGTCTTTGTCAGCAAGCTGGTTTCAGTCCTATCCTGGCGCAAGACGCGACTCAAATGCAAACGATTGTCAGCTTGGTAGCGGCACAGATGGGGGTTGCCATTGTGCCAGCATCGATGCAAAATCTTCAACGCAGCGGTGTGGTTTACAAACTGTTGCAAGAAACTACACCGATGGTAGCGATCGCTATGATTTGGCGACACAATCCATCCCCAACGGTACTGCGGTTTTTAGAAGTTGCGAGGCAAGTTACCACTAATGGCTAATGGCTAATGGCTAATGGAAAGACAAATCCTATATTAGCAATTAGCAATTAGCAATTAGCAATTAGCAATTAGCAACTTGAGTTATTACCTTCACACCGTATCAAATCCATAAAATGAACACTGCACCTGTGCATCTATCCCTTTAGCTGTTGGTTGGTATAAGAAAACTCGCTCAACCTGAAACCATTCTCCATCCTTTAACACGCAATCTCCGACTCTGGGAATAATTCTGTAAGCTTTAAACCACTCTTTATCCTTGGCGGGTGCGCCGGTACTTTCATGTTTAAATGATGCGTAATAGACAAAATGAATTAAATATGTATCCATAAGCGAACTGATCTATAACCTCCGTGAGAAAATCTTCTCAGGAATCATCCCTGAGATAGCATGTCAAATAAGAATAGTAAGTGTTGATCAAATTTCTTGCTATGACTACTACTTCTGTCCCCTCTTCCACCGTTCGGGAATATTTCTGGAATTGGCAAGGAAAACCAATACGGGTCGTTTACGAAACTCTCGGACAAGGAACGCCCGTTTTGCTGCTTCCAGCTTTCAGTACCGTTTCCACGCGCGGCGAAATGCAGCCGCTTGCCGAATTACTCGCTAGTCAATTTCAAACTGTAGCACTAGATTGGCCTGGATTTGGCGAAAGCGAACGCCCTCCCCTAAATTACCAACCCAGCATATATCACCAATTTTTGCAAGATTTTGTCACAAATGTTTTTAATACCCCGGTTGCGGCGATTGCAGCAGGTCACGCGGCAGGATACGCGATGCAGCTAGCGCAGAAAGGCGTTTTTTCCAAGATAGTTTTAGTCGCTCCCACTTGGCGCGGGCCATTACCGGCGATGATGAGTAAGCCGCCAGAGACGTTTAGTATGGTGAGGGAAGCGGTGCGATCGCCGATTCTGGGACAATTCCTCTACAAACTCAACACCGCCCCTTCTTTTTTGCGCTGGATGTATCGCCGCCACGTCTACACCGACGAGGCTAAACTGACTCCCGACTTTATCGGGCAAAAATGGGAAATTACTCAGAAATCCGGGGCGAGATTTGCACCCGTTGCGTTTGTTACAGGTGGTTTAGATCCTTTTCTAAATCAATCGGATTTTCTGGATCAATTTCAACCTTTACCAGCGCCAACAATGGTAATTATTGCAGAGCAAGCGCCGCCGAAATCGAAGGGAGAAATGGAAGCATTAGCAGCATTACCAGGCGTCCAAACACAGCGCATTTCTGGATCTTTGGGACTGCATGAAGAACATGCCGATGCGGTAGCAGAAGCCGTTTTACCGTTTTTAACGCTATAAATTGGATGCAATGCAAAACGCCGAATACGAAAATCAATACAAACAAACAGTCGTGGGTTTCTTCAATAGCCGAACAAATTACGACAACGATTACACGATTCGGCGTACCCTGCCCCTGCTAGATTTAGTTGGATTAAAAAAGGGGCAGAAAGTTTTAGATGTGGCGACTGGTACGGGGATTATAGCTATTGCTGCTGCACAAATTGTTGGTTCTGAAGGCAAAGTTATTGGAATCGATTTTTCTTCAGGGATGCTCAATCAAGCACGACAGAAGATTGAAGAAATAGGTTGACAAAATATCGAAATAATTGAGGCGGATGTAGAGTATTTAAGCTGCGACATGGAAAGCTTTGATGCGATTTTATGTGGAACCGCAATCGTTTATTTCAGAGATATCCCTGCTAGTTTACGTAATTGGTATTGTTGGCTTAAACCGGGAGGAATTGTGGCATTCTCTTGCTGTTCTGAGCGCTCTTGTGAAGCACCTCTGCTCGTCAAAGTATGTGCCAAGTATGGCATTCGCTTACTGAATATTAACGAGCCTACAGGAACACCTGAAAAATGCTGTAATTTACTGCAAGAAGTGGGTTTTCAGAATGTTCAAGTACAAACTAAACAACTTGGCTTCTATCGGGACGTTGAGGAATTGGGACAATGGAATGGGATGTGGTTTCATCCACGGGAGAATCCCCTATCCCAATTGACATCTGAACAAATGGAAAAATTGAAAGCTGAGTATCGTAAAGAAGTTGAAGAAAGAGCAACCGTTCAAGGTGTTTGGTATGAGAACATGACTTTTTTTGTCACTGGTCAAAAAGCTTAGTAATTTGCTATGGTCAATGACATCAATCTGTGGAAATACTTGCATATCTCGTTAAACCCGCCTCGCCTGACTTTACCGATGCCATCAAACCCGATCTAATTGCAAGTGGGCGGGAAGCGCTAGCAAAAACTAAAATCAACGTAAAGACATCTTCGGTGATACTCTATGGAAACTGCCATGCCTCCCCTAAAAGCAGAGCTGCAAATGCTATACGAAACAGATTATATGCAATGGATAGAAACCACCATAGAAAAACTTCGGAGTCAGGATTATGCAAATGTAGATTGGGAAAATCTGATTGAGGAAATTGAAGATCTGGGGAGGAGCGAGCGCAAGAGTCTGAAGAGCAATTTAATTGTAATTTTATTACATTTGCTCAAGTGGCAATTTCAGCCCGAAAGGAGAAGTGGTAGCTGGGAAGCAAGCATAATTGAACACCGTAGGCGCGTCAAAGACGATCTGATTGATTCCCCTAGTCTTAAACCGTATCTTGAAAATATTTTTGTCGAGTGCTACGCACAAGCAGTGAAACAAGCAAAAGCTGAAACGGGTTTGCCATTAGAAACATTCCCCGTACAGTGTCCTTATGAACTGCCACAGGTGATAGATGATGAGTTTTTACCAGACTGAAGCGCGCCCCGCACGCCCCCGTTAAATTTTACCTGCGAATAAAGTCATGAGTACGATCGCATCCCTTGGCGCTATATAGCGGATTGCAGTCGGATGAGGTAAACCTTCGTTTGTGTAGCGGCAGCATTAAGGGTGCCGCTACACAAACGAAGCAAAAATGCTGAACCAAGACGAGGCAAGCAATCCGCTTTGTCGGCACGATGCGATCGCCTTTTTTAGCTCAAACCCCATATTACACGGAAAACCGTGTAATATAGGATTGCCCCAAAGAAATTTTACGGGGGAAACTTGACTCATGGTTCACCCAGCCACGCTCAGGCATAAGAAAATGACGGAGACAGCCGTTTTGAGCATACTGAGTGCGTTTCCCAGAATGAAGGCAGAAAGTTTCTGCGAGCGTTGGTTTGGAATTGACCAGCTACAACCAGAAGAGAAAGAGCGGATCAAAAAGGAAAGAGGCTACAGAGCCAAATGTGCAAGGGTTTTGAGTACCCTGCTGAAGAAGCCCTACAGAACTGTCGATAGCTGGGGTTCCAGGTTTGAAGCGATGCCAGAAGACTGTCAAGCCACCCTAGCTTATGCCGATGCACTACGGGTTCAACTCAACGCCGCCCCAGATGAACTCTTGGATTTGTTTCTAGAGCAGCGCTCCCAACAAAAAAATAACCGAGAGTCTTGAAAAAGATATACACGAATATCCGTGTATTATTCTGGCTTCCCGCAAGGGGAAGTTTTATTGTTTAGGTGTCCTAGATTTTTAACGGCTAACGCGGAGATGCGATCGCGATCGCGGATTTGTGTTAGCCTCAAAACTTTACGTAATTTACGCATAATTATGTACGCGAGTCTTCCTCGTCGCCAAAGAAAGAGGCATCATAGGGTTGATGAGATTAAGGTATTGCCTTTGGAGCCAAGCGAATTCTGTAAACGATGGGTAGATATGCCTCCTGAAGAGCGGGGGTACTACAAGGTTTGCGTGAAGGCCCCAGCCGCAGCTACGGGTCTTTCAGAGCGAACGGTTCAGGGATGGGGGAAAAACTTTGAAAAGCGCCCCGACTACGTTCTAAATATTCTCAGGAAGGAAGATATACTCAACCAAATCCGGAAGTTGGTGCTACCGCCCGACGCTATAAAAGAGTAATTCACGCTATTAAATATACGCAATTTACGTATAAAACTATTGCCTTCCACTAGAGGAAGGCTTTATTTTTTTGGTGTCCTAGATTTTGAACCATCAACGCCAATGAAAGAAAGCTTTTTACTCAATCTTGGTGGCGACGAACCTCATGCACCTGTTCCCGCGCCAACTCCAGATGCAACCATCCCTGGAAGAGAACCACTCAAACACTTGCTGATTGGTTCTCCCCAGGTGGTGAAAAATGCAATTTATGGACTTTACGCTCTAGGTTATGCAGAGGTTGGGGCGTGGAGTCCTTTGTTACCAACTTCAAAGGTTGGTGAGGTGATGAGTATTTTGGTCAAGTACGTTGTGCTGCATTAGAAGATATAGCAGTTTGCGACTTAGTGGAATACAGCCCTTGGGGCTTCGTTTGTATAGCGGCAGCATTAATGCTGCCGCTATACAAACGAAGCCCGCCTACGCGGGCATTAACTGATGACAAAATAAAGTGTATTCTATCAAGTCGCAAACCGCTATCAGGAGAACAAGGGAAGGTCGCAAACTCTCTCCCTTGTCTGTTATTTTGAGGATGTATGCGACGACCATAATTGCGATCGCTCAATATCTTAGAAACCGGGTTTCTGCCTTTTTCATAGAAACCCGGTTTCTTTGGGTAAATGTCAATCCGCAAGATTACGGAAAATAGGTTTGATCGGCTGTATAGCTTAGTAGTGAGTCATGTTACAACTCACAGCGCAATAGCATTATGGCTCAAACCCTGCCTGACTCTTTATTAGAGCGTGCTGTCGAGCGGTACGAAAAAGCGATCGCCTCCCTAGAAACAGCCGCAGAAGATTTATCCGTCGAACACGTTCTCGACGTTTTGATTGCGCGCGACGCCGTTCAAGTGGCAATGAGCGACAAAACTCAGCATCATTCAGGACGTCTGATTAAAGCGGTCAAAGACTTAGATAACCGTTTAAAGGAACAAGCTAGATATATTAACCGAGTTACTAAATTAGCAGAATGGCAAGCTATTTTTAATCCTCCAGAAAAAGAATGGTGGTGGTTGCTTGACCCAATTACGCCGAAACCTTGGCGCGATCAGTTTGACTGGTTGTGGCGGTTTTTTTCCTTAGTTTTCCTAACGGCCTCCCTCAGTTTGGTCGTTGATATTTCAACGCGATTTTTAAGCGGAGGCCCCGATATCGCTGGCGCATTTGCGGTGATTATTCCTAGTATATTAACGCTGCTGGCGGGAGAAGGCGCACTCACAAAACGCGGACAAGAAGGAATTGAATATATTCTCACCAGCCTCAAATTAGAAAAGGCTTGGTGGGATGAAATTATCTGTCTGGCGGCTGGGTTACTTTTGTGGTTGTTATTTGTATTTTGGTCGCTCATTCCTTGGATTGCAGACAATTATTACGTGCCAACGGCGGCTCAAGCTGCCGAATATGGACGCCTTAATGTTGCGGAGGAGCATTATAACCGAGCGCTAAAATTGAATCCAGAGAATACAGAAATTTATTATAAACTGGGACAACTTTACGAAGAAGCGAAAGACTATAACAAAGCGATTGAAAATTATAAGACTTCCTGGAAAGGGAAAGCCCAAGCTGCCAGTGATATTGCTAGATTATATTTGCAACAGCAAAATTATCGGCAAGCCGACGATTGGTTGCAGACTGCTTTGGAACCTCAAATTATTTTATTAAGAAATAACAAAGCATTCACAATTACCAGAAGAGATTTTAAAACTTTAACAAGGTTCGGAATAATTGATGGTCAAAATTCTGAAAAATTAGATAAATTATCCGATTTGAGTCAGCAGCAATTTGAGGCGATTAAAGATAAAGCAACGCTGACGGATAAACAGTTCGACACCTTGAAAAATTTGGTATATTTTTACTTGAAAAATGGGAAAAATTTAGATAGCGATCGCTGGCTGTATGTCGCCTTACCTTTCACTAAAAATGACAAAAAGAAACAAGCAATAATTTTGGCATATCAAGGTTGGAGCCAATTAAAACAAGGACGCTATCCCGATGCAGAAACTCAACTGAGAAATGCTGTTTCTTTCGATAAGCAATTCGCAATAAGTCATTGTCTCTTGGCGCAAGTTCTAGAGAAACAAAAAAATCAAGCAGGTGCTAAAACCTCCTGGGAACAATGCGTCAAGTACGCCAGTCAGTATAATCCGGATGAAAACACTTGGATTAGCCTAGCACTGAAGAGCTTGGCAAGCGAAGGCAAGTCAAAATGAAACCGAATTTGTTGATTTTAATGGCTACAACTTTAACAATTGTAACTTTGAGTAACGGCGGGTTAGCGCAAAGACAATCAGCACCCCCATCAAACTCAACTCGCCAACCATTGGCACAAATCGTAGAAACGAGGGGAAGAGTGGAACTCAAGCGAGAGAGCAACTACCAAACAGCGAGAGTGGGCGATAATCTTTATATCGGGAATCTAGTGCGAGTTCCAAAAGGTTCGAGATTGGTGATTCGCTGTACGGCTAACTCCAGAACATGGACGATTCCTGATGATAATTTACCCAGAGGTGTAGCGAATTTTTGTTCGCCGCCGATGTAAATATCGAGCAAAGCTGGGCATTATTTACCCATTCTGAATTGCATTGCGAAATAATTTTAGAGCTTCTTTTTCTTCCGACATTTGCAAGCATTGTGCCAGCCAACCTAAATCTAATTCGGGCAAAATTTGAGAAGCAGTTACTTGTTCGTATCCCGATTCTTGCAAGCGGTAAACTGTAAAAACGCCGTCTGACCAAAACCAAACTTCTGGTACATCAAATCGGCGATAATAGTCTAATTTTTTTACAGTACCGCTGGTAAAAACGATCTCAATAACTAGATCTGGCGTTTGGCGTTGTCTGCGTTCTTCCCCAAAACGGTAAGATAGATCGGGTTCTTTACTGCTGCCTCTTTCTTCCGCTTGTAGGGTAGCACTTCCAGTGGGGGTAAAGCTGATGTCTTTCTCGACAAAAAACATTATCAAAAGTCCTGCAAGCAAACATTTGAACGTTTCGTGGTCGGTGGAAATGGTCATAATTTCTACTTCTCCATCGAGATAAGTCAATCGAATGGTACGGGTATAGTCAAATAATTCTTCTAGAGTCTTAAATTGCTCCCAGCTTAAGCGGATGGGAAAGACAAATTTTTGTTCGGGAATAGGGGTAAGTTGGAGTTGACTTGCTGCTGTCATTTTTTTGTCCTGTAAGTGAGGGCGTGATGCTATTACAGCAGATTGCAAGCTCGTCTAGGTACAGCCGGCTTTGTTTGTATAGCGGCAGTATTAATGCTGCCGCTATACAAACTCTCGGTGTACCTCATACGACTGCAATCCACTATATAATAAAGGTTTAAAGGCAGGCGGGACGCCTACCCCACAAGAAATTTTTTGTTTTGTGGAGTTTGTTCAACTAAGATTGCTGTAGAAAGTTACAGCAGTGTTTCCGTAAATTTTTTGCCGACAAATTTCTAATGATAAAATAGGATCGGGAAAACTGCGATCTGGGTCGTGTTCTACGGCAATTTCACCTGTGGAAGTGAGGAGTTGATATTGTGCGATTGCTTCCAACACCGGCTGATATAATTCGCTAGCATAAGGCGGATCGAAATAAATCCGATCGAATTGTTCACCTGCTAAACTTTTCAACTTCTGGATAACATCTCCGCGCAATAATTTAAAGCTTTGTTCTGGTTTAGCCACTTTTTGCCAGTTTTGTTGGATAATCCCACAAGCTTTACCCGATTGTTCAATTCCCACTACATAACTAGCGCCTCGACACAAAGCTTCTGCGCCCATTGAACCGCTACCGGCGCACAAATCTAACCAGCGACACCCTTCAATTGAGCCTTGCCAAATGTTAAATAACGCTTCCCGCACCCGTGCAAGAGTAGGTCGGGTAGCCTGACCTGGTAACGTTTTTAACTCGCGATTTCCGTAGATTCTAATGCTCATAGGTAATGGGTAATTGGTAATGGGTAATTGGTAATGGATTATTTCAATTACCCATTAGCCATTAGCAATTAGCAAATTTAAGTCAGTGCTGGTGTTTTCACCAATGCGACGAAATTAGACAAAATTTGCAGTCCGGCGGTGGAAGATTTTTCGGGGTGAAATTGAACTGCCATTAAATTATCGCGTGCGATCGCAGCTGTCACCGTTTGACTTCCATGAGTTACAGTCGCAGCGCGCACCCCCGCATCAATTGGATCGACATAATATGAATGAACAAAATAAACCCAAGGCGAAGCTTCTAAATTTTGCCACAGAGGTGCGTTTGGTTGGGTAAATTCTAACTGATTCCAGCCCATGTGGGGAATCGTTAGTCCGGGTTCAGATTTAAACCGCCGCACTTTACCGGGAATAATTCCCAGTCCGGGTTCTTTACCTTCTTCGCTGCTTTCAAATAGAATCTGTAAACCCAGACAAATGCCTAAGAAAGGTTTCCCGGATGCGATCGCATCTTTAATTGGTTGTTCTAGATGGCGCGATCGCAAGTGCTGCACTGCCGGATCGAACGACCCCACCCCAGGCAATACTACCGCATCTGCCCGTTCAATTTCAGCGGCAGAATCGGTTATTTTAGGAGTTGCACCTGCATTTTCCAACCCTTTGCAGGCCGAGTGCAAATTTCCCATGTCGTAGTCTACGACGGCGATAACTGGCATTCTTTTCTTTCCACCCCCAATTGGTGCAATCCAATTTTATCCTAAATTCCATGACTACAAAAATCCTCCTGACCTCATTCGACACCTGGTTGCCCCATCACAAGTCTAATTCTTCCGACGATTTATTAATAGAAATTGCCAAATTCAATTCCTTTAGTTATTCTTTAAATTTTTTAAGGCGTCTACCCGTTGACGTTAGTTTAGCCAGTCATCGCGTCCTTAACCACATTCAGGAATTACAACCCCATGGTATTATTTGCTGTGGAATGGCAGAAAAACGCAGGCAACTAACTGTAGAATCCAATGCCACTTTTGCAGCTTCTTCGATTAAGACATCCGTCAATCTTGAACGATTAGTTGCTGGTTTATCTGCAACCAATATTAGCCACAACGCTGGTAAATTTGTTTGCGAAGGACTTTATTATTATGTTTTAAAACATTTGCGCGATCGCTCCCTGACCGTTCCTTGCATTTTCCTCCACGTTCCCCTACTTACCCATGACAATTCCCCTAAAATCATTGCCGATTTTGCCTTAATTATCCAAAGGTTACTTCCTTAATCTCTAACTTCTTTCCTCTGCGTCCTCTGCGTCTTTTGCGGTTCAACTTATTTAAACCCCTTTCCTGCCTTTTTTTGCCCCTTACCCTTAGACTTAGATTTATTCACCTCTGCCACAGCTTCTTCAAACAAGTTGTGTAAATGCATTGGCACGCTGGCAATTTCTGGTAACTCCGGTTCTAGCGGTTTATTATATTCCTCAAGCAGCGCATCTAGATCGTTTTCTATATTAAAATTCGGGCGGTTTAACACAGCTTGCAATACCTTTTCCAACTGACTTGGATACTCTGCGGCTAACCCATGCCAGACAAAAGCATTAATTGCCGCATCTTCTAGATAGTTGCGAACAAGCTTATCTGCATTAGGAACGCTCTGCCAATCTTCTGCTTCCAGCATTTCTTTGAATTTAGTATAAGTTGGCAGCAACATTTGTCCCCAGCGAGGATGAGTTAATACAGTCACCTGTTCGGCTTTTTTCAGGTTTTCAGGTAATTCAACTTTGGGCATCACCATTTTATTTTTACCCTTGCCATCAAACATCTGGGAAATTTCTTTTGAATCTGCACCCGCTTCTTTGGCAGCGGCTTTAATCTCCTCTTCTGAAATTCCTGCTTCTGCGGCTATTTCTTCCAATGATTTAGAATCATCGATGCCTGCTGCTGCCAATCGTTTTTTAGTCGTTAATTCTTGAAATTCGGCAAATTTCTTGTTTAACTGATATCCAGGCATGGTAATTTGGTCGCTGCCGAAGAAGTCAACAAATTCCTGGTGATATCGCTCAACCGAATGCCAAGCTTCTTCTAGTAAATCTGGGGCATCGCTGTAAAGATAAGACTTGTAGTTATCCTTAAAATTACCAATAGCTACGGCTAATTTCGGCTTGCCTAAATTGCCCATTGGTTGGCAAGGGCCGGAAAACATCCAATAATTATCTGTAACGGGGGCAATGCGGGTGAGTAAAATTTCGCCCAACTTAAAGTTAGCCATTTCCTGTAAAGTTTTGGGGTCGTTGGGTTTAACAATATAATGTTTGTCCGTAAGCCAGTTCCTAAGCTCAAAGCCATCTGGTAAAATTTGGGTAACGGCAAATAAGCCGATAAAACTGCGTTGCCAGTTTTGGATGAGAGTGCGATCGCTCTCTCCTAACTCCGCCTGACTCTCCAAAAATAAATCCAACGGCTTCTTATCCCCAACTTTTCCTTCAGTCAGGAACATATCCAACATCAAGTTTTTCTCGAAGGCGGCGTCGTAGCGACTATCTTTGGAACGCGATCGCGTGGCAAAATAAGTCTCAAGTGCTACTGCTAACTCGTCCTCCGCGTCAAGTACGAATTCGATTAAGTTTTGTTTCAATTCGCGCGATCGCTCTAAAATAGCATCCACAGTGCAACCTCTAAAGACCCCTTATTTACCCTGACCCCAACAGCAAAATTTGAAATCCCCTCCAGGGTAGATCTATAAGATCTAGCCGTTTGCCAAACTTATAGCTAAATTAGAAACAGGCGTAGGTTGGGTTTCTTTCCTCAACCCAACCATACCCAAGCATCACAAAGAGTTAGGTTTCACCTTGTTTACCCAAACCTACAAAATGCATAACTTCCACCAACCCAGAAATACTTATAAATAGATGATAGGTTAACCAATTACCCATTACCCAATCGAAAAATGTTGCAAGGGTTACAAGTTTTACAGGGACGCTACCAACTCCAAGAACAATTGGGGCGAAACGCTGGCCGTCAAACATGGTTAGCAGCGGACATCAAGACATCACCCGCCGAGTCTGTAATCGTCAAATTGCTAGCATTTAGCCCCCAAATGCAATGGGAAGATTTTAAATTATTCGAGCGCGAAGCGCAAGTCCTCAAAAACCTCAACCATCCCAGAATTCCCCGCTATCGCGATTATTTTTCCCTCGATAAACAGACAGGTAGCGGGTTGTGTTGGTTCGCCCTAGTACAAGATTACATCCCCGGTTCATCCTTGCAACAACTGATAGACGAAGGCGAACGATTTAGCGAATCACAAGTGCGTCAAATTGCTACAGATATTTTGAATATTTTAATTTACCTCCACGAGTTGAGTCCGCCAGTTTTACACCGCGATATCAAACCCAGCAATCTAATTTTAGGAGAAGAAGGAGAAGTTTATTTAGTAGATTTTGGTGCAGTTCAAAACCAAGCTGCTGCCGAAGGAGTTACCTTTACAGTAGTAGGAACCACAGGTTATGCCCCATTAGAACAATTTTGGGGAAAAGCAGTTCCCGCATCCGACCTTTATGCTTTGGGTGCTAGTTTAATTCATTTATTAACTGGCGTCGCAACCGGAAATTTACCTCAGAATAATTTACGCATTCAATTTAGAGACAAGGTTAGTATCAATCCTAATTTTGTTCGTTGGATTGAAGCACTTACAGCACCAGATTTAGAACAAAGATATACCACGGCAGGTCAAGCATTAGAAGACTTAAAAGCCAATCGTTACCTTAATGCCACCCTGCAAAAAATTCGTCCGCCAGCAGGTAGCAAAATCAAAGTTTGGAAATCTCCAACCCAGTTAAAAATTGAAATACCAGGACGAGGAATCAAAATTTTTATCGATATCATCGCCTTAGCAGGTAAATTACTTTTAGGCGGCGCAGCTATAGCCAGTCAGTTATCTTTAGTTTTTTTGATACTTTTCCTGTTTTTTGGCGCTATTTCGGCGCTATACGGGATTTTTTCTCCATTAGGTATCATTGCATTAGTTTTATTAATTATGCTACTCTTGCCCCTAGCGCTTGGAGTTCGATTATCGAAGGCTCTAAGTCAGGAATTAATTAAACTTACCGCTAGCTTAAAGCTGCCACGCTTTGCTGCGGGTCAATCTTATATTTTTATCGATAGAGACTACTTCATTATTGAGAAAACCTTGTTAGGATGGTGCTATCTTCGCCAACGGGGGGAAACTTCAAAAATCAAAAATATTAAACTAATTTCCGAGCAAGGAGTGACTATTTATACTAAAAAAGCTCATTATTCATTAGGACACCCCTTAAATGAATTTGAATGCTATTGGTTATGTCAACAACTTCGAGATTGGTTGAAGTCATCATAAACTAAAATCAAAACTATGCAGGCACAACAAGTTTTACAAGGACGCTATCAACTCCAAGAACAACTGGGACAAAATGCATGCCGTCAAACCTGGATCGCCGAAGATTTAGAAACCAAAATCAGACAAAAGGTAATTGTAAAAATGCTGGCTTTTAGCCCTCAAATGCAGTGGGAAGAGTTGAAATTATTTGAACGGGAAGCGCAAGTACTCAAACATTTAAACCATCCTAAAATTCCGCGATATCGCGATTATTTTTCCATTGATGACGGGGAAGGATCCGGGTTACCCTGGTTTGGTTTAGTGCAAGATTATATCCCCGGTTCATCCCTAGGCCAGATGCTAGATGCGGGTAAGCGTTTTACGGAAGATCAAGCTAAACAAATTGCCACCCAAGTCCTAAAAATTCTGATTTATTTACACGAATTAAGTCCCCCTGTACTGCACCGCGATATCAAACCCAGCAATTTGATTATGGGAGAAGATGGGCAAGTTTATTTAGTAGATTTTGGCGCAGTACAAGACCGAGCAAAAGCACAAGGAGTTACATTTACTGTAGTAGGAACTAGCGGTTATGCACCGCCAGAACAACTCTGGGGAAAAGCCGTACCCGTTTCAGATTTGTATGCATTGGGTGCAACTTTGATTCATTTATTAACAGGTACTGCACCCGCCGACCTACCTCAGCATCAGATGCGGCTAGAATTTAGAGATAAAGTTAATCTAAATCCTGGTTTCGCTAACTGGATCGAACAGTTAACAGAACCCGCTCCAGAAAAGCGCTTTGCATCGGCAAAAGAAGCACTGCGGGAATTGCAAGCACCTAGGCATTTTTCTGGTAAAATTAATCAATCGGCTGAGGATTCTGTTAACTATGGAAGGCTGATACTTTTATCTTTATGTGCAACCATTTTGAGCGGTTGTGTTGTTTTTGTACCGCTGTTGATATTGTTACCTAATTTGTTGAGCGGTACCAATAATAAAACTAAACAAACTGAAGCAAAACAATATGTTTCATCTATGAACAGATCGCAGCAAGCATACCATCTAGAATACGGTAAATTTGTCACTAGCGACAATAGAAAGGGATGGGATAAACTGGGGATTGGGATTACAACCAAGACTAGCAACTATATATACTCATTTCACGGGAGAGACAAAGCTGTATTTAACTATGCAATATCCAAGGATGATAATCTTAAGAGCTATGTTGGAGGAGTATTTGTAGTTTCTGATGTTAAGGGTAAATTGACTACACAGGCAATTGTTTGTGAAAGTAATTTCACCATGCCAATTAACCTGAACGAACCAACTTATCAAAATGGTGCGATCGCTTGCGGAACGGGTACAAAAAATATAGCAAAATACTAAAGGAATTCTGAAAAAATGCTGCAAGAAGAAAAAGTCTTACAGGGACGCTATCAAATCAAACAAAAATTAGGCCAAAATGCTGGACGGCAAACCTGGCTAGCTGAAGATTTACAAAGTGAAAACCGCGAGAAAGTCATTGTAAAACTGCTAGCATTTGGTGGGGAAGTACAGTGGGATGACCTCAAATTATTTGAACGGGAATCACAGGTTCTTAAACAACTTAACCACGAGCGAATACCTAAATATCGGGATTACTTCTCGGTTGATGACCGCACGCTTTGGTTTGGGTTAGTGCAAGAATATATACCTGGACATTCGCTGAAGGAATTGCTGGCTGAAGGTAAACATTTCACCGAACAGGATGTCCGCAAAATTGCTAAAGAGGTTCTGACTATCCTAATTTATTTGCACGAGCTTAATCCACCGCTGTTGCATCGCGATATCAAGCCAGGTAATTTAATTTGGGGTGAAGATAATCGAATTTATTTAGTTGATTTTGGGGCGGTGCAAGATCGCGCGGTGAAAGAGGGTGTCACGTTTACCGTAGTGGGAACTTATGGTTATGCACCGATGGAACAATTTGGCGGTCGCTCCGTTCCAGCATCGGATTTATATGCACTGGGAGCAACTTTAATTCATTTAATAACGGGGATTGCACCAGCAGATTTACCCCAGGAAGATTTAAAGATTGAATTTCGCGATCGCACCAACGCCAGCCCCGGTTTAGTAAAGTGGATTGGGACCCTCGCAGAACCATCTTTAAAACGACGTTTTAGCACTGCTAAACAAGCCTTGGAAGCGCTTCATACTGGCAAAAATATCAAAAATTTAACCGTTATTCAGCCGTTAAACCACTCGGTAACGGTAAATAATTCTGGGTGCGGTAATTTATTTGATGAGTCGATAGCCATCCCCGATGAAATTAAAGGCTGGAATTGGGGAGCATTTTTAATGCCTTGGTTGTGGCCTTTTACTAATAAAGTGTGGATTGGACTTTTATGTTTGATGCCCTATGTAGGTTGGATTATGGGATTTGTACTTGGTGCTAAAGGCAACGAATGGGCTTGGAAAAGTAGAAAGTGGCGCAGTATTGAACAGTTTAAAGCCCATCAAAGAGGTTGGGCGATCGCAGGACTGTTTATTGGCATCCCGACGGCTTGGATCTATATAGCAATCATCACATTTATGCTCCTGGATTAAACCTTAAGTCAATAGAGCATTTTCCTCTTTCGCTGTCCCTCGAATAGCAGCATTTATTAAAGCCAATAATGCCCCAGTTTGCTCTTGTCCATTAGTCGCCATCTCGCTATGACATAAGTAAATTTTCTCTCCCGCACGCCCCAATAAATCTCGTAAAATTCGCCGCAATCGTTCTTCATCTCCTATCAAAGCGTCTTCTTCCGTCCAGAAGCGTTCTACCCTATTTTGCAGAAATAAAGGCGCGCCAAACAGTGTCCCTACCCCGCCACTCTCCCAAAGGGGAGAACCCGCATCAAGCCAAAATTGCCACTTGTGGAACCTTTTACTAACTCAAGTTGCTAGTTACTCGAAAAGAGCCGACAAGAGCAAACAAGACAAATAGAAGCGCAGCAGACTGACTTCTGCCCCCTCTTGTCGGGGAGATCCTACCCAAAAAGATCATCCAGGAGCTAAAGTTCTCAGGATGCAAACGCTAGTTCAATGAGATAAATTTTATACCTATGCCTTTTGGAACGTAAAAGCCAAAATAAAAGTCGTAACTTTCAGTAAAAAACCAGAGAAAGTGACTGCCTGGATGGATTTAGGAAATTTTGGTCAATCAGCTCTCCCAGGCTAGCTGCCTCGTCAAAAACTTAAGTAAGCTTAGTCATTAAAGTTACAAAATAAAAAAAATACTTAGATAGCCGCTGGCGACAGTCTTGGCTGCCCAACCCAAGTTAAGGGAAAGCAGAAGCGGGCAAGAGAAGTTAAAACCCAAGTCCTAACCTTATTTGCCCCCTTCTGCTTTCGCTTGCGATCGCTAGCAACTTGAGTTAGTACCTAGCCGAGTTGGAGAACGTTTGTACTGCTATCTGGCTGAAACCGGCTCCCAGAGCCAAACATACACAATAGGCTGCTCGCCTCAAAAAAATTTTTCCAGTTCGTACACAAAAACCGAATAAATCTGTTATGCTTGGAAAGCGTCAAAAAAACGGGAGTCGCTCCTGGGTTCTACGGGCGCACCGAACCATGACAATAAAATAGTTTGAAAGCCAGACAAGCACTAGCTGTTAAACTGTTGGTTGCATATTATGGTCAGGGCTTTAGCGATCGCCAATAGAGAAGATCTCCGTCAAGGAAAGTACGGGTTTACCGAAAGCGATCGCCGCTCTAAACCTGTTAGATTAGAAGCGTGGAAAAATTAGGTTTTGACACGCTGAACCTAGACTAAACCAATAGTTTGAAAGCCAAGGTGAATAGCTTTTAAGCCATTGGCTTTTTGTAACAGGTAAACCATAAGCAATAGTAAAAAGGTGCAAAATCAAAAAAAATAAATGTGGTTTTACCCTTGACGATTCACTGGAAACCTGTTAGATTAAAGAAGCGTCGGAAAAAAACAAAGCCAGACGCAACGAACCTAGAAAAGCCAATAGTTTGAAAGCCAAAAAAAGCAAGACAATTCAATTAAAAAAGAATGATGAGTTTTGGGGGGAACCTCAAAACAAAATCAAACAATAAGAATCCAAAACTAAAAAGTTTTGGGAGCTACAAACTCTTAATTAATTTATAATGGAGAGTTTGATCCTGGCTCAGGATGAACGCTGGCGGTCTGCTTAACACATGCAAGTCGAACGGGGTAGAAATACCAAGTGGCGGACGGGTGAGTAACACGTGAGAATCTAGCTTCAGGTTCGGGAC
>NZ_BLAY01000113.1 GCF_020521235.1 Microseira wollei NIES-4236
GGCATAGACAAATGTTTTGCATCAAAGCAAAATATTTAATGCCGTGCCCCTACACCCAGGGCACGGCATAGACAAATGTTTTTAATCGGGGCAAAATATTTAATGCCGTGCCCCTACACCCAGGGCACGGCATAGACAAATGTTTTGCATCAAAGCAAAATATTTAATGCCGTGCCCCTACACCCAGGGCACGGCATAGACAAATGTTTTTAATCGGGGCAAAATATTTAATGCCGTGCCCCTACACCCAGGGCAAGACATAGACAAATGTTTTGCATCAAGGCAAAATATTTAATGCCGTGCCCCTACACCCAGGGCAAGACATAGACAAATGTTTTGCATCAAAGCCAAATATTTAATGCCGTGCCCCTACACCCAGGGCAAGACATAGACAAATGTTTTGCATTAAAGCAAAATATTTAATGCCGTGCCCCTACACCCAGGGCAAGACATAGACAAATGTTTTGCATCGGGGCAAAATATTTAATGCCGTGCCCCTACACCCAGGGCAAGACATAGACAAATGTTTTGCATCGGGGCAAAATATTAATACGAGGCCAGAAACCCGGTTTCGACCGTCGAACGCGAGTGCGTGCGGTCGGCATATCTCTGATTCCCAAACCAACGATTTTTCGGATCGCCCTTTGTTTCTTGGCGTAAGTCCTATGTTATTTTCTGAAACAATCTGGGAAATATAAAATTAGTTACCATAAATTGTCGTTTAACTAAGGTCAACTTACAAGCAATGCACAAGCGCGTATTCACTTTTGTCCTGCTATTTCTGCTATTCTTTGGACTAGCGATTGGCAACAACCTCGGATCTAACCCCACAACGGTTTTCCCAACTGCTGCGCTACCTACTACAGATTCCATGCTTCAACTGTTGTTGAATAAAAATTTTAATTTAGAAATCAATAAATGGGTTGAACTCACTTCCAACCCACTCGCCAACCTAGATTTTAACCAAGAAATTGACAAAGCGATCGCTTTGTCACTATTACCAGATAGTTTATCTGATATTTGATCTAAGGGGTAGCGAGCGCTCTCAAAAGTAGGGTGCGTTAGCGCCCCCTACTTTTGCTGAATATTTAGTTTAAAATCACCTCTAAGAACCTGGGATCTTCTTACTTTCTTCCCAGCAGCAAATAAGTCGTCATTTCTCCCTTACCTTTTACCTGAATAACGCCTCGCTTCTCCAACTTAAACTTATCTTTTAACCGCTCATAAGTGGCAGCAGTAACTTGAATGCATCCAGGAAGGCCGTGTGATTCCATGCGACTGGCAATATTAACCGTATCGCCCCATAAATCGTAAATAAACTTTTTGATGCCAATCACCCCCGCGACGACTGGACCAGTGCTAATACCGATCCTCATGGTAAATTCAGAATTTTTCTCCTGATTAAACTGGCTAATTGCCTCTTGCATATCCAGCGCCATTTGGGCAACAGCTTCAACGTGATCTTCTCGATGCACGGGAATTCCACCCACCACCATATAGGCATCGCCAATCGTCTTAATTTTCTCTAAACCATGCAGTTCAGCCAATCGATCGAAGGCTGAAAATATCTGATTGAGCAAGCTGACCAGTTCTACCGGAGATGTATGACTAGCCATTGCGGTAAAGCCAACTATATCGGCAAATAAAACAGTTGCCTCGGCAAAGCTGTCAGCGATAGTGCGTTGCTCGTTTTTCAACCGATCTGCGATGGGATGGGGTAAGACATTTAGTAGCAATTGGTCGGCTTTTTCTCGTTCTGCTGATAGTTCTTTTAAAAAAGATTCCAATGCTTCTAACATCCAATTAATTGTGCTACCCAGACTCGACAGTTCATCCGCACCAGAAACCGCTACGCGCATTGAAAAATCCCCCGTCGTGCCAATGCTCTTGACTTCATTACTCAAACGCGCCAAGCGGGACAACACCAATCTCCTTAACAGCAATAAAGTCGCAACGGTAAATACAAACCCAACCACCAGCAGGGATACGATGAAATAATGCAGGCTGTCTCGGCCTTGCTTATAAATATCTCTCGGCAGGTCTACCCGCAATAGCAGCGCCGGCTGATTGTAGATATCTTGCAGCAGCGTGTATCCTCTGATCGTATCAGTTGAACTTGGCTGAACAAAAATTGAAGTTTCAGAGGACTGTACCTGGGACGACAAAGTAGCTTTCGCATCAGAAACGTCCATCGGCAACTTGGGATCGGTTACCTTGTACGCTGTAATATTTAATCGGGTTAATTGACTCAGACGCTTGATTTCGTCACTGTTTAAGTAGCGTCCCATGATTAAAGTGCCTCGAACAGGGCCTTTTCCTTGACCTGTAAGAATTGGCAATGCGGAAAGCACTAGCGCGCCTTCAGGTAACAGCACAATACCGCTGAAGCGGCTCATATTGTTTGGCTGCTGTCGCAGGTTCATTTTAGATCTCAGGAAGGGCAAGAATCCTGTTGGCACTGGCTTAAACTGGCGTTGTTTGAGATTGAATCCCCGCCCATAAACCAGTTTCCCAGAGGCGTTGAGATACAGGATCAAATTGATATTTAGCGTCTGGAAATCTGCTGGGCGGAGATTGCGTTTAATGTAATCCGGGTTACCATTTTTGATGAAGCCATAAGTTTCATCCCAAGCCGCCCATTGATAATTCAAGGCATTAAACTCGTTCAGGTAATTAGAGTAGGCGTTTTGAACTCGTTGAACGTTCTGTCGTACCTCTCTTTTTTCCAATTGGGTAAAGCCGTTCACCAAGATCGATGATGTGGTAGCATACAAAACCCCAATTAGACCTGAAAGCGTAATCCCAATCGTAAGCAGTGTTTTTTGATACAGTTTCATTTAAGCTCCCCCAGATGATCCCTATAGGTCATAGATCTATAGATTTTCTTTTAACGAACCATGACCATACCTATGACCGATGACCGATGACCTAATCCGGATTAATTGCCAAAATTATTTCCAGGCTGAGTAAAACTAAGTTCGGGCGCTTTTGAGGGCTTGTTTTAACTTAGTCGGATTGCGCCCTCCGGCTGGCGCGAGGTTGGGGCGTATGCTCCCACAAACAATCCCATTTTTAACACTTTTTCATTGACTTTTTGGCTAAAACATGATACCAAACTCAACCGTTCTGTCTGCGGAATTGACCCCTAAACAAGCACCCGATTACCTAGTATACTAACGCACAAATTTATGATTTTCTTCCCAGTAGCAAATAAATCATCATTTCTCCCTTTCCTTTTACCTGAATAACGCCTCTCCGCTCAAATTCATACTGAGCTTTTAAAAGCTCATAAGTAGCATCCTTAACCTGAATGCATCCGGGAATACCCTGAGACTCCATGGGGCTAGCAATATTAACCGTATCGCCCCACAAATCGTAAATAAACTTTTTGAGGCCAATAACTCCGGCGACAACGGGACCTGTATTGATGCCAATTCGCATATTAAACGCATGATTCAGCGCATTGAATTCTTGAATTGCTTTGAGCATATCCAGCGCCATTTGCGCAATGGCTTGGGCGCGTTCGCTTCCAGGAGTGGGAATACCGCCAACCACCATATAAGCGTCGCCAATTGTTTTAATTTTCTCCAATCCATGCTGTTCGGCTAATCGATCAAAAGCCGAAAATATTTGGTTGAGCAAGTTGACTAATTCTACCGGGGGTGTATGAGCAGATAAATTGGTAAAACCAACAATATCGGCAAATAAAACCGTCGCTTCGTTGAAACTATCAGCGATGGTGCGTTCCTCTTTCTTCAACCGATTGGCAATCGGTTGGGTTAAAATATTAAGCAGCAGTTGTTCGGCTTTTTCCCGTTCGGCTTTTAGCTCTTTTAAAGAAGATTCTAAAGCTGACAACATCCAGTTAATCGTTTGACCTAAACTTGATAATTCATCGGCTCCATTGCTGACCACCCGCATCGATAAGTCATTGGTCGTCCCGATATATTTGACATCTTTACTGAGGCAATCTAACCGCAAAAATAATAATTTTTCTAACAGCAATAGTGTCGCCACAACAAAAATTAAGCCCACTCCCAGCCAGGATAAAATTAGATAGCGTAGACCCACTAAACCTTGCTTGTAAATAACTCTGGGACTATCTACTCGCAATAGCACAGCAGGTTTGCCGTGGATATCCCGGAGTAAAGCATAGCCCGACATGGTATCGTTATTCAGCGGACGGATTATGAACTCCTGGGTACTGAGTAAGCGGTTTGATGCAAGATTGAGCAATCTTTCTTTAGAAAGCTCAAATTCAGAACGCGCTTGCTGAAAATCAGTTGGTAAGCGAGGGTTGTTAACCTTGTGGATAGTAATAGATAATTGGTTCAGTGCCTTTAAGCGATTGAGTTCAGCAGTGTTGAGGTAGCGCGCGATCGCTAAACTACCGCGACTAGGGCCTCTGCCATCCGTGGTAATAATCGGCTGTGAAGCAACAATTAGGGTACCTTCCGGCACTAGCAGGATACCTCGATAACGGCTGCTTAAATCGGTGCTTTGCAGCTCAAAGTTAGCATCAATCAGCCCTTGTGGCACCGGCATCGCTTTTTGTTGCCTCAGATGCAAGCCTTGGCTGAAAACGATTTGACCGGAAGGACGGCTAAGCAGTACTAAATTCAGCCTGAAATCGAAGAATAACGAATCGCTGAAATTAGTTTTAATAAAGTTGCGTTCGGCGTAGCCGTCGCGTAGCGAATCGCCATTTTCCATAAACTTGTAAGCATCGTCCCACACACCCCACTGACGCGCCACAACGCTGAGTTGTGCCACCTCTTCTGACAAAGAATCCAGTGCGCGTTTCAATTCCTTTTGAGTCTTTCTGACCTCCAAGTCATAAAGGTAGCTCAGCAGGATCGTAGATAAAGTAGCGTATAGCACCCCAAGTAACCCGATGAGGGTGACGCCAATCAGCAGCAATGTCTTCTGGCGTAAGGTCATAAAAATTTTGGCGTTTTGAGTTTACTATCCCACTAGGAAGCGCTTAAACTTGGTCTGGATCGATACCTTGGGCGCGCAAAAGTTCCGCCAATTGGGCTACCCGACGCTCAGCTTGGGTAGCTCTGGTTTCAGCTTGGGTAGCTCGTTCTTCTAATTCACCGGAAGTCAGCAAACGCTCACCCGTTTCAGCATCTTCCATCATCAAACTACCATCGCGCAAACTAATCCACAGTCCAATCGTTTCGCACAAAATTCGTCCATCATCGTCTGGAGTCAGCAACCGATAGCGGTCGTTAATTAACCGATAGCCTAGTATTTCATCTATTTCCTCACCCCGTTGGGTGCGGCGATCGATAATGACATATTCTTGCACCCCCGCTTGTTCGTACTCGATAACTTTTATTTCCCTGTCTTCTTTGCGATAGCGAGGGGATACAACTTCAATAATTAAAGCCGGTTTTACACCTTCATCTGCCACAATAAAACGGGGACGATTTTGCTCTTTGTTCTGCACGCCAAAAACTACACACACATCAAGACAGTGAGGTTTAATATCTTCGTCATCCCAAACAATTATCAGATCCCGAAATACGGCAACTGTTGCATCTTTGGCATAGCGACGAATCAACATATCCTTAGCGTCGCCAGCTAGATTGTCGTGAAATGTGCTACTAGGCAAGTGATATCCTTCCTCTGGGTGCAAAAACTCGGCTGATGTCAGCGGTATTTGAGTTGTTTTGGTTGTGCCATCCGGTTGGATTACGGTTTGGGTCCGCCATCCTCGTTCAGCTAGTTCCCCAGTGAGTTCAGTCTGGATTTTTGGTGGTGGCAGTGAAGATTTAACCATATATTTGTCTACTCCTTGTCTACAGTTCGCCACTAGAAACCCGGTTTTTTTGAAAAAACCGGGTTTCTGTCACAATTTCTAGACTAATTCAACGCTTCAATCAACTGAATTCGAGCCGTTTCTAAGGCTTCTTTTAACTTACTCGAATCCCGTCCTCCTGCTTGGGCTAAATTCGGGCGTCCGCCGCCACCGCCGCCGCAGATTTTGGCAATTCCCCCGACAAATTTGCCAGCTTGCAGCCCTTTTTTATTGACTTCTGGGCTAAAACATGCTACCAAACTCACCTTATCTGGTTCGGGAATTGACCCCAAAACTACCGCAGCGTTACCCAATTTTTGCTGCAATCTTTCTGCGGCGGTTTTGAGAGATTCGGCGTCAACGTCTCCGAGTTGTGCAACGATGATTTTGCTGTCACCGACGGACTCAGCTTGTGCTAGCAATTGGTCGGATTTGGCGATCGCCAATTCCCCCTTGACTGCATCAAGTTGTTTCTGGGTGGATTTTACTTCGTTTTGTAGTTTGGTGATGCGGTCGGGGAGTTCTTCGGGTTGGACTTTAAAGCGATCGCTCAACTCCTTGACTACTTTATCCCGAACATTAAGATAATCTAATACCGCTGGTCCCGCGACGGCTTCGATTCGCCGCACCCCCGACGCGACGCCTGCTTCGGAGACGATTTTAAACACGCCGATTTCCGCAGTATTACTAACGTGAGTCCCGCCGCACAATTCCATAGATACACCGGGGAAGTCTAACACGCGCACTTCGTCTCCGTATTTTTCCCCAAACATGGCGATCGCGCCTTTCGCCTTAGCTTCTTCGAGGGGCAATATAGAAATGTGGGCAGAATGTGCTTCGGCGATCCAAGTATTAACTTGTTCCTCAACTTGTTGCACTTCTTCTGATGTCAAAGGTCGAGGACAGTTAAAATCAAACCGCAAGCGATCGAAGGCGACTAAAGAACCTGCTTGAGAGATGGAATCATCGACTATCTTTTTCAACGCCGCTTGCAACAAATGAGTTGCGGTATGATTAGCTTGAGCGCGACGACGACAAGATCGATCGATTTGCGCGGATACTTTATCGCTTACCCTTAACGTACCGCGTTCGATGCGACCGAAGTGGACAAAGAAATCGGATTCCTTTTTCACATCTTCGATCCTTATTAGCAGATCGCTACCGGAAATATAACCGCGATCGCCGATTTGCCCTCCAGATTCGGCATAAAATGGCGTGCGATCCAGAACAATTTGCACATTTGTTCCGGCGTCTGCTTCTTCTACGGATTCTCCCCCGACCAAAATCGCTTCCACAGCGCTTTGACTCGCTGCTTGAGAATATCCCAAAAACTCGGTCACTTTAATTTGTTCGGCTAACTTATCCAGCGAACCTTGCACCGTCAAGTCGATAGTTTCGTGGGCATCTTTAGCGCGTTCCACCTGCTTTTTCATTTCCGCATCGAACCCGGCGTTATCGACGGTGAGGTGATTTTCTTCCGCAATTTCTTGGGTGAGTTCTAGGGGAAACCCGTAAGTATCGTAAAGGGTAAAAGCACTCTCCCCGCCGAGATCCGTTTTGCCTTCTTTTTGCAACTGTTCGATAATTTCAGCGAGCATTTTTTCGCCGCGTTCCAAAGTTTTGAGGAAGCGAGATTCTTCCCGTTGCAATTCTGCTTTGATTTGCGCTTCCCTGATCCGGACATTGGGATAGGCGGATTCGGAGAGAGCGATCGCAGTCTCTGCGACTTTAGTAGTAAACTCCCCTTCAATCCCAATTAACCGCCCGTGACGCACCACGCGACGAATCAGGCGGCGCAGTACGTATCCCCGTCCGATATTCGACGCGCGAATTTCATCGGCAATCATGTGAACCACTGCGCGAACGTGGTCGCCAATTACTTTGAGAGATACTTTAATTTTCTCATCGGCTTTGCTGTAATCGATGCCAGCAATTTCCGCCGCCGTTTTAATAATCGGGAAAATTAAATCGGTTTCGTAGTTATTTGGCACCTTTTGCAAAATTTGTGCCATCCGTTCCAAACCCATTCCCGTATCGATATTCTGACTTGCTAACAAGGTTAAATTCCCATCTGCATCCCGGTTATATTGCATGAATACCAGGTTGTAGAATTCGATAAAGCGGGAATCGTCGTTTAAATCGATATTTTCATCTCCGCGTTCCGGGTGAAAATCATAGTATATTTCCGAACAAGGGCCGCAAGGACCAGTTGGACCAGATGCCCAAAAATTATCATCTTTACCCATGCGCTTAATTCGCGCTTCCGGGACGCCAATTTGATCGCGCCAAAGGGCAAAAGCTTCGTCATCTTCCTCAAACACGCTGACCACGAGGCGTTGTGGGGGTAACCCAAAGACTTGGGTGGAGAGTTCCCAACCCCATGCAATCGCTTGTTCTTTAAAATAATCCCCAAAACTGAAGTTCCCCAGCATCTCGAAAAACGTGTGGTGTCTAGCGGTGCGTCCCACATTCTCGATATCGTTAGTACGGACGCACTTTTGGGACGTAGTAGCGCGGGGGAATTGGGGCGCGCGCTGTCCCAAGAATATAGGTTTAAACGGTAGCATCCCAGCGATCGTCAGCAGTACGGTGGGATCTTCTGGCACCAAAGAAGCGCTAGGGAGGACTTGATGTCCCCGCTGGGCGTAAAAATCGAGGAATTTTTGCCGGATTTCGCTACCACTCTCGAACTGGGGAAAAAAAGACATGGATTTCTATAACAAACTAAGAACTAGAATTTCAACGCTTTATTTATTTTTACATTTTGGTCATCGGTAATGGGTAATTGCTAATGGCTAATTGCTAATGGCTAATTGCTAATGGCGGTTTTTTCACTATGCCGCTGGTGCGCCTGGAGTCGAATGCCCTATTGCAGTTCGTTAAGACTCATCAAGTTTGATTAATGGGGTAGATCGGGCAGGAATCGTCATGTTAATTTGATATTGGATACCAAAAGAACCGAACTTGAAGGGTCAAGACCCGGTGTCTCCCGTCTGGGACCCAGTTGCAGCTAGAGCATTTTTACCAATGCAATCAGTGCGGCGTTTCCATCGAGCGTGACTTAAACGCTGCGATTAAGAAAGGAAAATGCCCCAAAAACCCTTGTAAGTGCGGCAAGCGCGGAATTTACGCCTGTGGACAGGTTAGGAGCCGACTCCCCTGGTAGAACGACTCCCCTGGTAGAAACAGGAAGCTTTCCCTCAAAGGGAGCGAAATGCTTGATTTGAGTAATTTTTGTCTTGCACCAAGGATAAAGATTGTTGTCGGTGGCAAAACGCTCTCCCAGCGAGATCCGAGCCAAACCGGAGTCTGGTAAAAAACAACTCGTTACAGACTGTGGTTGTGAAGCTGCAATACTTGTCCACCCTAGTAGTATAGAGTTGATTATTTGTCCTAGTTGACGATTAACCCTTGAAAAATCGAACAACGCATTTTGGTGAGTCTAGCTGCCTTCGGCTAGACTCACGGTGTTTTTGGGAAAGCGTCACCCCCAACTGGCACAATCGGTTTTTTCGGATCTTTTAAGTTTTAAAAGTAATTAATAATACATTAATCGCGCCAAAAACTCTTCCCTAGCCCTGCAAAATCATCAGGACTTACCCAAAGAAACCGGGTTTCTAGGAACGCCCTTGCGTAAGTCCTGTAATTATTCTCACCAAGAAGACGTTCGCCTTCGCGGAGAGTTTTGCAGAGACATTCCCCAGGTCACCGTGTCCTACGATGAAGTTCGCCATTAGCAATTAGCCATTAGCAATTAGCCATTAGCACTATCTATGACCGCGTCATCTGTGGATTGTACTTACGCAAAAAAACGGTTATTTGTGTAACCTATAACTACTATAAATTTTGCCAATCAGCTTTTAGCTTGCCAAATTCTGTTGGATAAAGATTGTGTGAATTTATACTGATTATCCGGGAAATCAATCAGACTTGTTGTAGAACCCAAAAAAAAAACGTTAAAAAGACAATCGGTGGCTGAACTAAACGCAGAAGATATACTGATAAAACATCGGTCGGGGTGTCTTGTTGCTCTTGTTTGGGTCACCACTTTATGTTCTACTAACCGTGAATGTTATCTCGCCTGACCAGGGTCAAATCGTATACCTTCCCACCCAGCGCCTCACGCCAATGGATGGTTCCATTCTTGTAGTTGGCGGCAATGACTTCCAAGCGACAATTTTAGACCGCCTTCCAACGGTACCAGCTTGTGATGTAGATGTAGCATCCAGCCCGAAAGAGGCGCAGCATCTAATTCAAGCACAACAGCCTGACGTGCTGATTTTACAAGCAAGCCTGGTAGGCAATTTGGAGCTTTGTCGGCAGATCAAACAACAGAGCAGTCTGGCTTGGATATATTGTATTTTGATCGCCGATCAACCTGAAAACCAGAGCGAAGAAATCGTTCCTGGCTGGAATTGGGAGTTAGCCTATAGAACAGCCGCCCTGGAAGGGGGGGCAGACGCCTTTCTGCTGCTGTCGTTGCAGAAAACGGAAGATGTACTGTCACTAACCGGGTGGAAGCTGGAAAATCATTTATTGCAAGCGCAAATACGAGCGGGGATCGGGCGGGTGCAAATTTACCGCAGCATGATGCGTACCAACGATTTGCTCAGCGCGATCGCACTATCAGATCCGCTGACGGAACTGAGCAACCGGCGAGCGCTAGACTGGGAATTACCCCGGCAAATTCAGAACGCGCGCCACCGCGCCACACCTTTAAGCTTGCTGATCTTAGATATAGATTATTTCAAGTCGGTCAACGATACATACGGTCATTTAGTAGGCGATCGCTTGCTAAAGCTGCTCTCGGCACGCCTGCGACACAACCTGCGGTTTCAAGACACGCCTTTCCGCTACGGTGGCGAAGAATTCGTAATTATTCTCAGCAACACCACCCTGGAGGAAGGACAAGCAGTTGCCCATCGCCTCAACAGTCTGATCGGCAAACAACCTTTCGCAATTGACGCCAACTTAGCGCTGCCAGTTACAGTCAGCATCGGCGTCGCCACGCTACAACCAACTGATGACGCCAACGGCGTCAGTTTAATCAACCGCGCCGATCAAAATCTACTCAAGGCTAAAACCTCTGGGCGCAACCAAGTCGTTGCCGGAGATTAAATCTTGAGCCGGTGAGCTCCAGGGGCAGGGGGGCAGGTGAGCAGGGGGGCATAGTGAAAAATTAGGCAATTAGCCATTAGCCATGAGCAATTAGCCATTAGCCATTAGCACTTGCTATTTGACAATATTGCTCGATTATGCTATAACAAGACGCCACATCGTCGCCGCGTTCCATTGCTGCCACGAGGGCTTCGTAGGCAGACCAGTGTGCTTGCAATAGGGTACGCGCTTGCAGGGCAAAAGCGCGTTCTTGCTGCGGGTAGGCGGCTGGGGAACGCCCGATCTGAGCTAAAACCGTGCGGAGTTTCTCCCGGTCTTCCGCGCCACCTTCAACGTTGCCGTAGACTAAATCTTCGGCAACCGCTCCCGCCATCCAAACAGTGCCGTAACGGTTTAACATTTGTCCCGATAAGATACCTGTTTGGATTTGCGCGGATAATTCCAGGTCGTCAAACGCAACGCCTCCATAGGCTGCACGACCTTGCTTGTAAGCTTCCCAAGCAGTCAGTGCGTAACCCGTGACCGGAATGGCTAACAGGTAAGCAACCAGAAAGTGTCCCGCTTCGTGGCGGAGTACGCGGGCGCGATGCTTTGGGTCTAAATTTGCCAGCCAATCTAAAAGCAAGGTCGCTCCCTGTCCTTGCCAGGTGAAAGAATCTAAGGTAGCCAGTCCCAGAATACCGGCAGTGGCGATCGCAACAACCGCAGGTGATAAATTAATCAACGGCCCCAGCAACACCGAAAGCGTCATCGCAAAAACAGAAATGGCAATTAAATTCAGGGCAGTCTTGCTCATCTTGTTGGCACAAAAGTAAAAAATCCCAATTCTTTCTTATTATGTGCGCCACCTCACCCCTTGCCACCGTGCATACCCAAGCGCAAGATAGAATGAATCCAAGCAAAGGTTCTCAACATTTAATTAAGACTAGCCAGGAGAACAGCAACGCATGGGCAAAGTAGTCGGCATTGACCTGGGTACAACCAACTCAGTGGTAGCCGTAATGGAGGGTGGCAAGCCGCTTGTCATCGCCAATGCCGAAGGAATGCGGACAACTCCCTCTGTAGTAGCTTTTAGCAAAGAAGGAGAACGCATCGTCGGACAGATGGCGCGACGACAAGCTGTTCTGAACCCCCAAAATACCTTTTACGCTGTCAAGCGCTTCATCGGTCGCAAGTACGACGAAATCAACCCGGAATTAAGGCGAGTCCCCTACGGCATTCGCAAAGACGAACAAGGCAACCTGAAAATTAAGTGTCCCCGTCTGAATAAAGAATTTGCCACCGAAGAAATTTCGGCAATGGTGCTGCGGAAGTTGGCAGATGAAGCCAGTCGCTATCTAGGGCAGCCGGTGACGGGGGCGGTAATTACAGTTCCGGCTTATTTTAACGATTCTCAGCGACAAGCAACGCGGGATGCAGGCCGCATTGCCGGACTTGAAGTGAAACGGATTTTAAACGAACCGACCGCAGCGGCGCTAGCTTACGGACTCGACCGCAAACAAAATCAAACGATTTTAGTATTCGATCTAGGCGGCGGCACGTTTGACGTATCGATTTTGGATGTGGGAGATGGGGTATTTGAAGTAAAAGCCACTAGCGGCGACACCCAGCTAGGCGGTAATGATTTTGATACAAAAATCGTTGATTGGTTGGCAGATAAATTTCTAGAACAAGCAGGAATAGATTTACGGCGGAACCGTCAAGCTTTGCAACGGCTGACCGAAGCCGCAGAAAAAGCCAAAATCGAGCTTTCAGGCGTCACCAGCACTGACATTAATTTACCCTTTATCGCAGCCACCGAAGACGGCCCGGTTCACCTAGAATATCGCCTGAATCGGTCTGAATTTGAAAGCATGTGCGGTGAATTGGTCAGCCGCCTGCGCCGCCCTGTAAAAAGAGCGCTGGGCGATGCTAATCTAAGTCCAGATCAAATTGATGAGGTCGTGTTGGTTGGCGGCTCAACCCGAATGCCAATGGTGCAAGAACTGGTTCGCAGTTTAATTGACATCGAGCCGAATCAAAATATTAACGCAGATGAAGTCGTCGCAGTGGGAGCAGCAATTCAGGCAGGCATTTTAGGGGGCGAACTCAAAGATGTCCTGCTGTTGGATGTTACACCCTTGTCCCTGGGCCTGGAAACCATCGGCGGCGTGATGAAAAAATTGATTCCCCGCAATACTACGATCCCGGTGCGGCGTTCGGATACGTTTTCCACCGCAGAAAACAATCAAACTCTGGTGGAAATTCACGTCCTCCAAGGGGAACGGGAAATGGCAAAGGATAATAAATCCTTGGGACGGGTAAAGCTACTGGGAATTCCCCCCGCACCGCGAGGCATCCCGCAAATTCAGGTAGCGTTTGATATCGATGCCAATGGGATTTTACAAGTAACCGCGCAAGATAGAAGTACGGGCAGGGAACAAACTATCACAATCCAAGGTGCTTCTACCTTGAGCGACGAAGAAGTTAGCAGGATGCTGCGAGATGCGGAACAATATGCCGCACAAGACCGACTGACACGAGAACGCATAGATAAGCGTAACCGTTCTGAATCGTTGATTTCCCAGGCAGAACGGCAATTGAGAGAAGTAACGCTTGATTATGGCTCCCAGTTTTCCAGCAGTTACCGCTACCGCATCGAAAGCGCGATTCGGGAGTTGCGGGACAGTTTGGCTAAAAACGACGACAGGGGTATTGACCGGGCGCAGTCAGACTTGCAAGATGCGATCGCAGACTTGAATCGCGAAATCCGCGAACGCTTCACCGAGGAAGAAGACGACTTTTTTGGCTCAATTCGTCGCGTCTTCGCCGGAGATGATGAGGACGAAGACTACCGGGAAGACTCGCGCCCCTATTACAATAATCGCGAAGACTCGCGCTCCTATTACAATAATCGCGAAGACTCCCGCCCCTACGGACGCGATCGCGAAGAGTCGCGCCCCTATTACGATACCGGGTCAAGTCGTCGCCAGACTTCCGACAGTATCGGGTCAAGTCCAAAGCGCAAAAATTACGACAAAGATGATTGGGATGATGATGATGATGAATGGTTCTAATTGGTCATTGGTAATTGGTCATTGGTAATTGGTAGTTGAATAGGAGGGGTGACGCATTTCGGTATAAAGTTTTTTTACCGTAATGCCTCTCCCTTACAGTAGTAGGTAATAGAAAACCCATTACCCATTACCCATTACCCATTACCCATTACCCATTACCACCCACTAATGACTAAGACAATGCAAAACTATCGGGACTACTACGCAATTCTGGGTGTTGATCGAGATGCTCCGGCAGAAGAAATTAAAAAAGTTTATCGGCGTTTAGCTAGGCAATATCACCCTGATATGAATCAGGGTGATAAAGAAGCCGAGGAAAAATTTAAAGATATTAGCGAAGCATATGCAGTCCTCTCTGACGCCGATAAGCGGGCAGAGTACGACCAATACAGCCGCTATTGGCACAAAAAAGGCTTCCCAGGCAAAGCTACGCGCCCCTCTAAACCCTGGGAAAATGGCAAAGAGCGATCTGGGGACAAATTCGATTACGGTCAGTTTGAAGACTTTGAGAGCTTTCTCGACCAACTGTTGGGACGGCGTAAAGAAAGTCGCGTCGCCACCGCAGCTGATTTCAATTCCCGCGCATCGGTATCAACAGCCGATCCGTTCCGTCCCGGTACAACTAAAGTAGCTTATACTGTATCCCCGCGTCCCGCGCGCAAAGATATTGAAGCGCGACTAACGATACCCCTAGAAAAAGCTTATGTGGGAGGAGCGCAACGCATTCGCTTGGAAGATGGGCGATCGATTGAAGTTAACATGCCTCCCGGTATGGTAACCGATCAGCGCATCCGCCTGCGCGGTCAAGGAATTGAAGGCGGCGACCTATTCCTGAAAATTACAGTTGAACCCCATCCGTTTTTTAAGATAGAAGGTGCGGATATTGTTTGTTCTGTCCCGGTGACTCCCAGCGAAGCTGTTTTGGGCGGACAAATTGAAGTCCCCACCCTCGACGGACGAGTCAAAATGTCGGTTCCGCCTGGAGTGAAGTCGGGTCAGCGTTTGCGACTTTTGAATAAAGGCTATCCTGTTGATGAGGGCGATCGCGGCGATCAGTTAGTGGAAATTCAGATCGTAGTTCCCAGAAATCCCAGTCTGCGGGAGAGGGAACTGTATGAAAAGTTGCGGCAAATTGAAACATTTAATCCCAGGACTGACTTACCTGTTTAGGTTTGAGTCAGGGGAATTGCGATCGCCAACTCGGTACCTTGTCCCGGTTGTGAAGCACAAGAAAGCGTTCCGCCGTGCTTTTCCGTTACAATTTGATAGCAAATCGAAAGCCCCATACCCGTTCCTTTACCCACGGGTTTAGTTGTAAAGAAGGGGTCAAATATCTTTTGTTTAACATCTTCAGCCATTCCCATTCCATTATCGGTAATGCTAATGGCTATGCTTTTGCTCTCCACAACTTCGGTACGAATTGCAATCGAAGGTGTGGATATTTTCTGCATATCAATCGCTTCCTCTAAAGCATCAATTGCATTGTTGAGGATATTCATAAACACTTGGTTAAGTTGTCCGGGGTAGCATTCCACTAGCGGTAAATTGCCGTAGTTTTTAATAATTTCAATGTTAGGGCGATTAGAGAAAGCCTTTAATCTATGTGACAAAATCATCAAAGTGCTATCAATTCCCTCGTGAATATCTACAGATTTGATTTCAGCTTCATCGGTGCGGGAGAAGATTCGCAAAGACTGCACAATTTGTTGAATGCGATCGGTTCCAATTTTCATCGAGTCTAGTATTTTAGGCAGATCTTCGAGTAAGAAATCTATGTCAATTGCCTCTAATTCAGCTTGCACCTGAGACACGGGATTAGGATAGTACTGTTGATAGCGTTGCAGCAGTCTCAACAAGTCTTGGATATATTCCTCTGCATGGGTAATGTTGCCGTAAATAAAGTTAACTGGATTGTTAATTTCGTGTGCCACCCCTGCCACCAGTTGACCCAAGCTAGACATTTTCTCATTTTGAATTAGCTGGGTTTGGGCTTTTTTTAACTCTTTTAGCGTTTGCTGAAGCTGCTTTTGAATCTGCTTGCGTTCGGCGACTTCATTAATTAACTGAACTTGCGCCTTTCTGAGTGCCAAATGCACGTTAACGCGGGCTAAAACTTCGCTGAAATGGAATGGTTTAGTAATGTAATCTACCGCTCCAATTTGCAACCCTTTTACCTTGTGTTCTGTATCGGCGAGGGCAGTCATAAAAATGACTGGGATATCTTTTGCCTTCGGATCTGCTTTCAAACGGCGGCAGGTTTCAAACCCATCAATTCCAGGCATCATCACATCTAACAAAATCAATTCCGGCTGAACTAATGGGATTTTTTCTATTGCTGCTTCACCGCTTTTAACAACTGAAACTTTGAAGCCAGATTGGTGCAATAACTCAAATAATACCCGGATGTTGTTGGGGTTGTCATCGACAATTAGAATCGTGTTTTTTTGAGCGTCTACCATAGGTTAGTTGCTGGCAAGATAGGGTTCTAATAATTCTGCTATCGCTTCTACGTCAAACTCGTCATATCTTGCCAATAACTTATCGGCAATAGCTGTATATTTAGAGTCTAACTGCTTGATGCGTTTTGCTTCTGCCTCAACCAAATTTACGTCGCACCTCACAGCGGCTTGATACAGTTTAACAAGTTCTTCGCCGGGAGGAAACACCATTTCACTGGTTGAATCTGTGGCTGATTTTTCCTTGATTGAATAGTCAGTTTCAGTTTGATAAATCCAGGTCAACTGCAAGTGTTGTTGTAATTGCCCTAGTAACTGTGCGACTTGGATAGGTTTGGGAAGAAAATCATTACAACCTGCTGCCAAAGCTTGTTGCTGGTGGTAGTCAAACACGCTTGCAGAGGAAGCAACGATCGCTACATTTTGCAGATTTGGCGACTCTCTTATATGCTGGGTCATGGTTAACCCATCCATCCCCGGCATTCTCAAATCCGAGATAATTAAATCCCGCTGAATTTCTCTGGCTTTATCTAACCCTTGTTGACCGTTATTCGCCTCAAAAATTTCAAACCCCAGGGGGAAAAGTAAATTAACCACAACCGAGGGATTTTCCCAATGGTCATCAACAATTAAGATTTTGCGTTTTTTGCCTTCAAATCCAATAATGCTGCTGGGTTGCTCAATTCTTTTATAATTTTCTTCTAGGTTTAAGGCTGGGGGTAATTCTACCTCAAACCAGAAAATGCTTCGCTTTTCTGGTTGACTTTTTTCAAAGATTGTGCTAAACATTAAAGATACAATTTTTTGACTGATGGCTAATCCCAATCCAGTGCCTTCCATCCGCTTTTCTGTGTTGCCGACCTGCTCGAAAGGTAAGAAAATTTTATCTAGTTGTGACTCGCTTATGCCAACGCCAGTGTCTTCGATTTGAAAGCGAACAAGGGGATTTTCGATTGGATTTATTACTTCGAATTTGAATGTTACGCTGCCTCTGTCGGTGAATTTGATGGCGTTGCCTAAGAGGTTAATTAAAACTTGACGCAGGCGTTTTTCATCGGCATGTATGGCAGAGGGCAGTTGAGGGGATGGTTGATAGTTGAATTCAATTTCTTTTGGCGCGGCTTTGAGGCGGCAAATTTCTGCTACCCCTTCAAGAAAGGAGGAAAAATAGAAATCGTTGGGGTAAAGTTCCATTTTCCGGGCTGCAATTTTAGACAGGTCTAGGATATCGTTAATTAGGGTGAGCAGGTGGGAACCGCACTGGTAAATAATGTCGATGCCTTTGCGTTCTTTTTGGCTAAAATTTTGGGAGTTTTGCAGAATTTGGGCGTACCCAAGGATACCGTTAAGGGGGGTACGCAGTTCGTGACTCATGTTGGCTAGGAATTCGCTTTTGGCTTGGTTTGCTTGGTCGGCGACAACTTTAGCTTGTCTTAGTTCGGCGGTGCGTTCTTCGACGCGGAGTTCTAATTCATTTTTGGATTTTCTGAGTTTGGCTTGAGCGATTCTATTATCTTCAATTGCGGCGCATAAAATATAGGTGGTTAAGGCAACAACGCTGATAAAAGATGGCAAAAGTAATAAAGATTCTTTGATTGACTGACGGTAGAACGATCCGAAACCGTGGGAAGTGCCATAAATTGCGCTCGCACTCACCACCACCACCATTAAAGTCGATAAGGGCGCCCCAAACCGAAACGCCGACCAGATCAGCAGGGCAATGATGATATACTCCAAGGGATAGCCGCCCCAAAACGCAATTCGACAGATGGCGATGGCGCACAACACCAGCAGTAACAACTCGCCAAACTGTCCCCAGCTATATCTTTTTTGCCCTCTTGATCGCGAAAACCACGCCAGTATCGCTGGGGTGACGATCAGTTGACCGGCATAGGTTGCCGTATACCAACCGCTCTGTCAAACCTACTCAAATCTACCTATAAGACTTGTTTCGGTGTGACTTCCTGCTTCGACCAAGGGAGTCGGCTCCTTCTTGTCCACAGGCGTAAATTCGGGAGCAGCTCTCCCTATTCGCTCTAAATTGAACGCTGCATTGAAGTCTCTATCTCCCTTCCAATCACATTTTTCACAGTGAAAAATCCGCTCTGATAGAGATAAAGACTGTTTCACTTCACCACAACAATGGCAAGTTTTAGAACTAGGAAACCACCGGGAAACTATGATAAGTGAGGAACCATAAAGTTGGCATTTATATTCCAACTGTCGCTTGAATTCGTAAAAACTTCCATCAGCAATAGCTTGGGCTAACTTCCGGTTCGCTAACATGCCACTGACATTTAAGTCTTCAATTACCACCACGCCGTGGTTCTTGGCGAGGTAGGTTGTCAACTTGTGTAAGTAGTCACGGCGAATGTTAGCAATTTGGCTATGCAACCGCGCTATTAGTGTCCCCGCTTTTCGCCAATTTTTCTCGCCTAATTGTTTTTGCCGATGGCTCCATTGCTGGTGAGCCAGCTTTTTGAGCAGATGCCGAGTTTTTTTAGCTCCGACAAATACTTCCCCAGTTGAAAGTGTGGCTGTATTTAATATTCCTAAGTCTACCCCAACGATATCAATTGCTTTTGGGGTACATGTGGGTTCCACCTCTAGTTTAAACGAAATGAACCATCTATCCGCAAGGCGGCTAATCGTTACTGTCTTTGGTGTGATGCCAATAGGCAGTTTTTCATATGTTTTTAATACTCCGATGACAGGGACTTGTATTTTGAAGGGGCTAATGATTTTGATCGTCCCTTCTAGGGTAAATGAGTCGTGACGGCCTTTTTTCTTGAATTTGGGCGCACCACTTTTCTTTTGGAAGCATTTCTTCCACGCTTCTCTTAAGTGCATTAATGCATATTGAGGGGCGGTTTTTGATACTTCATAGTACCAAGGATGTTTGGATTTGACTAATGCTACTAGCCATTTATGTAAATCGATCGCGCTGGGAAATTTGATTTTATCCTCTGGGTAGGTCTGATTGTGGTTTAAGATGGCTAGGGTTAATCCTAATCCCCAGTTCCAAGCATGACGTGCTACTCCTGCGTGTTTGGCAAGCAGTTGAGCAATAGAGTTTGTTAGCTGGATTTGTGTTTTAAATCCGAGTAGCATGAAAGGGTTGGTCTTGACTATCTGCTGCCCTCGTGTAATTATCCTCTGGGCTTGGTTTGCGGGGGGCAAATGTTAGCAAATCTTTACAAAAAGTTGGGTTTTAGAGAGATTTAAGTAGATTTAGGTAGGTTTTTTGTTACTGTTGTTAGCCCCCAGTATGGCATTGGGCAGTTTACCCTTGTGTTTAAAGGATTCCCGCAAAAATTATTCAGCAAACACCGCAACGAAATCAAATCTCGCTCCAACTTTGATCGAGAGTGCTTGCTGGAGAAACAACTTTTGACTGATAATGACAAAGACCGCCATGAGCCATGAGCCATTAGCCAGATCGCAAATGCCAGCAACAACTGATTTTTTCCAAGCTTCCCAGTGGGCGGGTATCCTGACTTTAGTCGGCGCTGCCATCACCCTGATGGGATTTATTTTAAAATGGGGTATCCGCTTTCGGCTGGTGGGCGCTACCAGTTTTATGGGTGTCCTGACGGCGGGTTTGTTTGCCTTGGGATTGGGATTGTTTACCCGCACGGCGATTCCCGGTGCAGTGCGCTACTCGGTGATTTATGATAATGGGGCGACCCTGGCTGCGATCGCCGTTCCCAATCAAATTACTGAATCCGAATTGGATGCTACCCTCCGCCAAGCTGCCGGTGACTTATTTTCCTACGGTAGAGCTGGTTCTGCTAGCGCCCAATTGCTGATTCGGGCGCGTACTATTACCCATCCCGAACCAGGGGTTTCTCAACCACTTTACTTGGGTCAGGTCAAGCGCAGTCTCGCCAGTCGCGAAGACAAAAATCTAGAAGTCGAAATTTATTCGCAAAACTTGGCGCAACTAACAAAATTTTAGATTTTAGATTTCAGATTTTAGATTTACTTGCCAATCTGAAATCTGCAAGTCTGTTATATGCAAGTATTCTCAAATCTGAAATCTCCAATCATGTACAATTTCCTGCCAATCGCTTACTTTCAAAATCAATTTGTTCCTTTTGAAGACGCTAAAATATCGATCGCTACCCATGCTTTACATTACGGAACTGGAGCGTTTGGCGGCTTGCGCGGCATTCCAGATCCGCAAAATCAAGACAAAATTTTACTGTTTAGATTAGACCGGCATTGCAAACGATTAAGCGATAGCGCTAGATTGCTGCGCTACGATTTACCAGCGGAAAAAATCGAAGAAATTATAGTAAATTGGGTGAAAAAAAATCAGCCGAAAACGTCTTTTTATATTAGACCTTTTGTTTATACGTCGGATTTGGGAATAGCCCCCAGATTGCATAAAATAGAAAAAGACTTTTTTGTGTATGGGTTAGAATTAGGAGATTATTTAGCGGCAGAAGGGGTGAGCTGTCGCATCAGTTCCTGGTATCGTCAAGAAGACCGCAGTTTACCGCTACGAGGAAAAATAAGCGGCGCTTACATTACTTCTTCTTTAGCGAAAACAGAAGCGGCAGAATCGGGATTTGATGAAGCAATTTTAATGAATTCCCAAGGGAAAGTCAGCGAAGCTTCGGGAATGAATGTCTTTTTGGTGAGAAACGGACAACTGATTACGCCAGGATTCGAGCAGGATATCTTAGAAGGAATTACGCGAGATAGTATCCTGACCATCGCTAAAGATTTGGGGATTAAAACAATAGAAAGACCAGTGGATAAATCAGAATTGTACATCGCTGACGAGGTTTTCTTAAGCGGGACGGCGGCAAAAATTACGCCGGTAAAACGCATTGAAGGGTACGAATTCTCTAATAACCGTCCGATTACGGAAAAGCTGCGGGAAAAACTGACAGCGATTACAGAAAACCGCGATCCGAATTACGCTAGTTGGGTTTATTCAATTTCTCTTAAAGATTGAGATGCCTGGAACGGCCTACAGTCGCAATGTTGTGCAGATAACATGGTATTGTTGTAATCCCAGTTAAACTTTGTCTGACGTGTCAACTTTAACTGCTACTGGTTCGCTGACTTTGACCGTTGCCCCCGCGCAAGTTGTACGGGGGAACTTGGCATTGGAGAATGTCGATCTTGCCCGCATCGGAAACCGTCCGTTGGTAGTCGGAGGCTCAAGCACGCTAGCTGTCGTTCATCCCAGATTACAGCCAGCGATCGCCTCCCAGCAACTGTCTGCGGCTTGGGCATCCTACAGTCCAGATTGTAGCGAGGATAGTTTGGTGATGTTGCGAAGTCAAATCGAACAGCACCAAACCGACTTTATTATCGGCGTTGGCGGCGGCAAAGCCCTCGATACCGCTAAATTACTCGCCCATCAGTGCCACCTACCCATCGTCACCATCCCTACTTCTGGCGCTACCTGTGCTGCGTGGACGGCGCTTTCTAACGTTTATTCCCCACAGGGCGCATTCCTGTACGATGTACCCTTAGATCGCTGTCCCGACTTGCTGGTACTCGATTACAGTTTGATTCAAACTGCCCCCCAACGTACCTTAGTCGCTGGAATTGGCGATGCTTTGGCGAAGTGGTACGAAGCATCGGTAAGCAGCGGCACTTCAGAGCAAACTTTGATTATTGCCGCGGTACAACAAGCCAGAATTTTACGAGATATCCTGTTCCAAAAATCCGCAGAGGCGCTGAAAGAACCAGGGGGCGAAGTTTGGCGGGAAGTTGTGGATGCAACGGTATTGCTCGCCGGGGTGATTGGAGGACTGGGGGGCGCTCAGTGTCGCACCGTCGCCGCCCATGCAGTTCATAATGGATTAACTCATATCCCCGCCGCCCACGATGCCTTACACGGGGAAAAAGTCGCCTATGGTATCCTCGTGCAACTGCGGTTAGAAGAAATGGTGCAGGGAAACCAACTCGCAGCAAGCGCAAGACAGCAGTTGTTGAAATTTTACGGCGAAATCGGCTTACCTCAAACCTTAGACGATTTGGCACTGGGGAATATTACCCTAAAAGAATTGCGACAAGCAGCTGAAATTGCCTGCAATCCCAATTCCGACATCCACCGCCTACCGTTTAAAGTCGTACCCGAACAGCTAATGGCAGCAATGGTTTCTACCACAACGCCGATTGAGTCGGGGGTGGGGAGACGGGGAGACGCGGAGACGGGGAGACGCGGGGAAGGGAGCAGAGGAGCAGAGGAGCGGGTGAGCGGGTGAGAGATGTAGGGGCGGGTTTTACCAATAACGTTTGGGAAAAACAGACAATTTGACTAAACTCGCCCCGGTTAGCGATTTTGAGCGACAATCGTTCAACTAGAACAGAAATACTGAACTAAACCTGCCCGCAATAGCTTTCCCGTGAAAATTAGCAATTAGCAATTAGCAATTAGCAATTCCCAATTCCCCATCTTTCCATCTAAAATCAAAAATCTGAAATCTGAAATATAAAATGGATTGGATTAGTCCCGCTGAGCGACTGCAAGCACTACCGCCTTACGTATTTGCCCGTTTGGACGAATTGAAAGCTCGCGCCCGCGAGCAAGGACTTGATTTAATAGATTTGGGGATGGGAAACCCGGATGGGTCGGCGCCGGAACCAGTCATCGAGGCAGCGATCGCCGCCTTAAAAAACCCCGCCAATCACGGTTATCCGCCGTTTGAAGGCACTGCTAGTTTCCGCCGCACGATCGCTGCTTGGTACAAGCGCCGCTACGACGTTGACCTCGATCCGGATAGCGAGGCGTTGCCTTTATTGGGTTCTAAAGAAGGTTTAACCCACCTGGCACTCGCTTACATCAACCCAGGGGATGTAATTTTAGTCCCCAGTCCTGCCTATCCTCCCCATTTTCGCGGTCCGGCGATCGCTGGTGGCAAGGTTCACAGTTTAATTTTAAAACCGGAAAACGACTGGGTAATCGATTTAGCGGCAATTCCCGACCAAGTTGCCCAACAAGCGAAGATTCTTTATTTCAACTATCCCAGCAATCCTACCGCCGCCACCGCCCCGCGCGAATTTTTCGAGGAAATTGTCGCGTTTGCCCGCAAGTATGAAATATTACTCGTTCACGACTTGTGTTACGCGGAATTGGCGTTTGATGGTTATCAACCTACCAGCTTGCTAGAAATTCCAGGAGCAAAAGAAATTGGCGTGGAATTTCATACGATGTCCAAAACTTACAATATGGCAGGGTGGCGCGTGGGTTTTGTTGTCGGTAACCGCCGCATTGTGCAAGGGTTGCGGACGTTAAAAACTAATTTAGATTACGGTTTATTTACCGCGTTGCAATTTGCGGCAGAAACCGCACTTCAGTTACCCGATAGTTATTTACAGAAAGTGCAACAACGCTATCGCACGAGACGGGATTTTTTAATTGATGGATTGGCAGAACTCGGTTGGAGTATTCCCAAACCCAAGGCTACGATGTATGTATGGGTACCAACGCCCCCCGGTGTCGGCTCGACGGATTTTGCCCTATCAGTTTTGCAACAGACGGGTGTAGTGGTGACGCCTGGGAATGCCTTTGGCGCTGGCGGTGAGGGGTACGTGCGGGTAAGCTTGATTGCAGAATGCGATCGCTTAGGCGAAGCTCTCCGACGCTTAAAACAAGCTAATATCCGCTATCAGGCAGAGGCAGGAGTTTTGGGTTAACAATAGAAGCGGCGTTGCTCGTTAACAGTTCTTAACAAATGGCAAACAACAACCCCTGCGAGGAACCCAATCAACGTTGCGTGTTGGTTTGTCAGCACCAAACTTGCTTAAAAAACGGCTCAGCCAAGGTGCTGGAAGCGTTTGGTGCCGTTACAATACCGGGAGTGCAAGTAGAAAGCAGCGGTTGTCAGGGTCAGTGCAGTTCTGGCCCTACCGTGCGAATTCTGCCAGACGAAACTTGGTATTGGCAAGTAAAACCGAATGACGTACCCGTTATCATCGAACAGCATTTGCGCTCTGGAAAACCTGTAGAAGCCAAACTCAACCGGAGAGTTCATCTATCCTGGGAGATGTTTTCTTCTTGAATATCCATACCTCAGTGGATACCCCTGTATGGGTGGTTGCTTGGGGCACACCGTGTGCCCCAAGGTTAATATAAGATAGTCAAGCCAATCATCTTGAAACTTTGAGCAATGCAGATTTATTTCTTAAGAATTGCTAAGTCATTATTACCCTTCCCATATCTAACTGCATTACTAACAGCGGTGTTTATTTTGTCGTTCGCGGCGATTCTAACACGGCTGAGTGAATGTGATATTGGTCCAAGTGCAACAATCTTCAATAGATACTGGATTGCCACCGTCAGTCTTGCTTTCTGGCAGGGAGTAAAAGCTTTTACTAGGGATAGTTCTGAACAGATATCCTCCAAGGTCAATTACACTCTCTATGATATTTTACTACTGTTTCTAGAAGCTCTTTTGAGCATGGGATGTATTTTACTTTGGGCAATATCGTTAAAACAAACAAGCGTGGCTAATTCAAACCTGCTACACAATCTGACACCGATTTTTTCAGCATCTTTCAGTTTCTTGATCTTTGGGCAAAGGTATGATTCACGTTTTCTCATGGGGATTATCATTGCCGTCTGTGCATCTATCGGTATCGAACTTGAAGACTGGTCTGAGAGCTATAATAGTTTCCTCGGTGACACTCTGGCGTTGCTCTCTGCTGTGCTTTATAGTATCTCTCTCTTAGTACGAGAAAAGCTACGAACTAAGTTTTCCCCAGACATAATTTTGTTATGGAGTTGTACCTGCAGAAGTATCTTAATTTTTCCGATTGTTTTGATATTTGAAGATAAAATTTTTCCCATATCTCAGTCAGGTTGGCTTGCAGTTATATTATTGGGTATATGTGTTCAGGTATTCGGGCATGGACTACTAATTTATAGCCTTAAAACCTTCTCTTCTAGCTTTTCTGCTCTATGCCTCCTACTAGAACCTCTGATTACGGCTTTCGCTGCTTGGGCTATTTTGGCTGAGCGACTGAGTCTGATAAACTGGATCGCATTTATGGGGGTATTAATCGGTGTTTATTTATCTAGCACCAGTAAAAGTATAGAAAAATCGTAACCGTTCAGGGGGGTAACGAGAGAATCAGGGTTATGCCTGACGGCACGCTGCGCGCTCCAGGCGATTTAATCGGATGATTTAGCCTTGGGACCTCAAATTTATGCCCTTGATGATGCCTCAAACCCTATTAAGTTCCCTACTCCCCCTGAAGGTTACGAAAAATCTTAGTCAAACGAGTAATATCGTTGACCGTTGCATCGGAATTATTGCGCCCAGGAGCAATTAGCAATTAGCAATTAGCAAGAAAGCTAATCATTCCGATGTAACCGGATTTGATATAACTTCTGCTTCAAGTGTTTTTTTCCCAGAGTGTTAATGCTTCTAGCAAACAGCGAAGCTTATTACAAACTTCTAGCAACTCTGATTCGGGAAGTGAGTGTTTAATCACGCCTACACCACCTCGGATATGCATTGTGTTTTTCTTCATCAGACCTGAACGGAGATTGTTAAAGCAATGCACTTGCCTTGTGGGAGCGGACGAAACCCGCCCAACCATACCACCGTAGAACCGATTCGCCTCCTCATCGTCTAATAGACCAACTAGAGATGGAGGATAAGAGGTGAGGGGGGGGAAATATTCTCTTAGCAAATCTAAGTAATCCAGCGAGTTTCGCAAAGTCCCTGAATACGCAGAAAACAAATGAACTACATGACGCAGTTGCCTTATGTTTTTATCCTGAACCTGTTTGATACTGTTAGGGACGCACAGTTTTTCCAACTGTCTGAGACTGCGATCTCGCGCCATATTATGTTCTTTATTTTCCTTAAAGTCATTCACGAAGATTTGATTTAATCTTGTATCTTCATCAACAGCGGTAGAACGTTTTCTCGTTGATGCAATCACATCTATAAAGATTTCCTGGTTGATTAATTCAAAAATATTCTCAGGACTACACCCGAATGATGTCACTTGGCTTGGCATTTGAAAATAGTGACTAGCCGCACAATTTCTTTCCATCAAGGTATATTTTTCATACAAATCCACTAGGGAAATCTGAGCTGAAAAAACTTTATTATAACCACGCCACATCACCATCTTACTTTGATCTTGTGGTTGGTTTTTCAGTATGTGAACCGCTTCAGTAATACGAGACAAAAAACTTTCATCTGACTCGCCTTGCCACTCGTTCATACTAAACGTATTACTATCTGAATATGGTATATTTTGAGAGCCAGATAAGTCCTTATTTGCTAGGAGATTATGCACCTCTATCCGAGTTTTCTCTCCTATTGATGGATATTTAGCAGAAATCTGAATATGGGGAAGTTGTCCTCCGTCCAAACAAATTTCTAGATCGGGTTTTACAAAGACAATACTCGGTAGATCAACATCTTGTTTACTTCGCTGCAAGTCCAGACTAACCATAAAAAAGTAAGTCCCCTCAGGTTCGAGCAAGTCCCGTAGGTGCTTCCACACATCATTAGGTGAAGATTGGATTTTTTTTTCCCCATTTCTATCAGAGACAACAAATTCACCCAATGAATAGGTTACAATTTGAGAACACTGAAGACCAATCCAGCTTTTATCCAAAGCAGGGATATGTAAGGCATAAAAATAATTTCCTACCTGCTCTACACATTGGTTAAGATTCTTCAGAATCAAGTGAGTTGCTATTAAGCTCTTCATAATAATCTTGATGTTGTATCGAACTCAATCATATCCCGATCGGGTGACACGCCAACTCAAAACCATTGGACAAGATATACTTTTGAAGGCGATAAGCTTTAAAAAGATGGAAGAATTTGAACGGCAAAGTTTAACCAAAAATGAAGTTTCTATCTTTTGCTAGAAGTAAATAACTGCCAAATTCCCCTTGGATCTTTTATGTCATGGCTCGCTCTATTCCTTACCTAGTAATGGTTTGAGATGGCTTGTCACCCCCCAGAATCATAGCCGCGGATACATTATACTCATATGCCATTAATTTTGACAATACCCAAGCTAGCGGAATTGGTATAATCGGTAATAGGTAATTAGATCAATTGCCAATTTTGGATTCTAGATGCCAGATTGTATTCAATCCCAAATCCAAAATCTGAAATCTGAAATCTGAAATTCCCTATGTCCTATCGGTTTAGCTGGTTTGATTGGTTTTGCCTCTGGTATCCACCAGGGTGGTTGATTTTATTTAACCGCCACTGGCAACATTATCATAGCGACCCCGATGGTTGGACATGGCTGGAATATCCGCTGTTTCTGATTCCCGGTGGTTTTTATTTGGCATTGTTAATCCGTTGGTTGCGCCTTGGTTGTCGTTTACCGCGCCAAGAAACGGCTAAATTCGAGCCAAATTATCAGCAAGCTTTCCGGGAAGAAGTTTTAGCACCGATTGCCCAAAATTATTATCGCGCCGAACTGCACCAAATTGAAAATTTACCCCAAAACGCGCCGTTAATTGTGGCGATGAACCATGCCGGGATGTGTTTTCCCTGGGATTTTATGACATTGGCTTATTTGTTAGGAAAGGCGCGGGGATGGGATGTGCAAGCACTTGCCGGAGTATCATTATTTGACCATCCTTGGGTGACTTGGTGGTTACCACCTGGATGGTCGCAGGTTTTGGGTGCAGTCAGGGCAGAAAGAGAGGAATTTGCAGCAGCATTAGCGCAAAAAACCATTCTACTCTACGCCCCAGAAGGTTTGCGCGGCCCCGGTAAAGCTTGGCAAAACCGCTATCAACTCGAAACCTTTCATCCGAGTTTTATTCGCTTGAGCAATACCTATGAAATTCCTATTTTACCAATTGTTTGCATCGGCAATGAATACTTACATCCTTTCACCGTGCATTTGAGGAAATTGGCTAAACGATTAAGCCTGCCTTTCTTGCCAATTTCCCCTTTGATGATTTTCTTTATTTTATTTCCATCAATGGGAGTTTGGGCGATGAAAACTCGTTTGCGTTACTTTATCCAACCTGCCTTAGAAAAAGCAGTAGATTCAGATAGCAATCGTTCAACTGATTACGTTCAAGCACAAAGATTGCGCGACAAGATGCAAAATACAATTAACAGCTTGCTAATTGCTAATTGCTAATTGCTAATTGGTAATGGGATTGATTGGCAGTCTACTCTTGACAATTACCCATTACCAATTACCTATTACCATCGCTAACCGATGATTTATAATAATAGGTAGATTTAAAATCCAGTAGTTCAGGAAATGACACAGAATACCCAGGAACCAAGAGAGTACGATGTTGTACTTGGCGGACAAAATATAATCCCCGCGACGGGGGCTGTTTTGGGAGGAGTTGCTGGAGTTAAGAGACGGTTTGCTAGTGCGATCGCAGAACACAGAATTGCGGCAGTTAAAGAAGCAAAAAAATATGGAAAAGCTGGATTGGAAATAGGGATTAAAGCTTTAGAAGATGAATCCGAACAGGTACAAAAAACGGCTTATTTACAATTGCGAGGAAGGAAAGAGGAAGAAGTAAGGCAGGCGTTGAGGCAGTTCAATTGTTATCGTTTTTTTGAATGCCTTCGCACAGTTAAAGCAGGGGAACAAATTACGCTTAATTCAAACGGGGAGAAAGCGGCATTTTTAGCGAGTAATAGAACGATAAAAGTTGTAGATTTGAACGCGATGGAATTGCTGTACGCGATTCCTAAATATCCGAGGAATCAGCAATTTTTTATCATCAGTGACGATGGGAAAATATTGGCGAGAAGTATCAAAGCTGCAAAGAGTTTTGTGGAAATTTGGGTGGAGGGAGAATTAGAGCATACCTTCTACGGACATCAAGGAGAAATTCGAGCGATCGCACTGGGTCCCGATGGTAAAACCCTCGCTACCGCTGGCGACGACAGATGTATCAAAATTTGGGATGTTAGCAGCGGCAAGTTAATTTTGAATATCAGTCCGTTACTGATGTGGGGAACCCATAAAGAAAGCATTATTCGCCTCGCATTTAGTCCAGATGGAAAAATACTTCTCAGTAGCGATGTAAGTCGAGCGATTAAATTATGGAAATGGCAAAATAGAAGCGAACCCCACACGTTAAATATGGTTGGTTATTCGCTTGCTATTAGTCCAGATGGACAAATGCTTGCGGCTGGTTGTTACAAAGGCACAATTACAATTTTAACACTTGATGGAGAAATCATTCAAACTTTAGAGCCAGATTCACACGTGTTTCATTACCTGGTTCGTTGTATTGCTTTCAGTCCTGATGGAAAAACTCTTGTTATTGGCGATAGTTATCAAAAATCAATAAATTTTTGGAATGTAAGAACGGGTAAATTAATGCATAGTTTAACCGGAGACGATATTTCTCCAAATTGCCTTGCTTTTAGTTGGGATGGTCAAAGTTTGATTGCTGGAAATCAAGATAAAACCATAAAAATTTGGGGAATTTAAAGCATTGGCCTTGTAGTCAATACTAAATTCAAATGAGGTCAAATAGCGGTGACAGATACACCTAACCAACCAAGAGAATACGATGCCGTTTTGGGGGGAGGTCAAGTTTTAGCTTTACCGCCGGTAGATGGCGCAGTTTTAGGCGGAATTGCTGGACTGAAACATCGGTTTTCCCGTTGTACAGCAGAACAGAAGATAGAAACTCTGTCAAAAGCTATAACCTATGGAGAAGCAGGGTTAGATTTAGTTATTCAAGCTTTAGGAGACTATTCAGAACAAGTTCGTTGGCAAGCTTATGCAATTTTGCGAGAACAAGCAGAACCCAGAATTCAGCAGGTTTTAACAGAATATTTACCAGCAATTTCTCCAGGAGAAATCGACTGTAGTCGGTTGGGGGGTTTATTGGCGGTGGGAAATTGGCAAGAAGCAGATAAAGAAACAGCGGCGATCGTGCTAAAAGCAGGTGGAAGGGAAAATGGAACTTGCCTCAAACTGCAAGATATTGAAAGATTGTCTGGTAAGTTAATCCAGAAAATCGATCGGTTATGGGATGGATGCAGTAACGGCAAGTTTGGTTTACAGGTTCAAGCATCGATTTGGAAAAGCGTTGGAGGTAATGGTAAAGCAGATTATAGTACTTGGTATCGGTTTTGCGAGCGCGTCGAATGGCGCGTCAAGAATTGCTGGATTGAATACGACCGTCTCAAGTTCAATTTGAATGCGCCTACAGGACACTTGCCATTTTTAGCTGTAGGTGGGTTTGGCGTGGTTGTTTGTGTAGAAAGTCTGTTCCAGAAATTGAAAAATTAACGCTAATGGCTAAGGGCTAATTGCTAATTGCTAATACAGGATTTTTCCTAACAATAGCCATTAGCCATTAGCCATTAGCTTTAGGTTTGAGATAAGTAGCAACTTGAGTTATTAACTATTTTCGCCAAAGCGATAACCTTTACCATAAACTGTATGAATTAACTGACTTTCACCTTTCCCCTCGATTTTCCGGCGCAGCAGGCGAATTAATGCTGCTAAAACGTTGCTGCTGGGTTGTTCGCCTTCGCCCCACAAATGTTGGTGAATTTGGGCGTGGGTTAATAATTGACCGGGGTGGCGCATAAAATATTCCAGTAGTTGGCTTTCTTTTTCAGATAACTCGATGGTGCGTAATCGACGATAGGCAAGCTGGTTGTCGCAATCTAATTCTAAATCGCCAACGCGCAGCCGTTTTTGCCATTTTTCCGATTCTAAGGCGGGTTTTCGCCGCAATAGCGCCCTGACTCGCGCTAGTAATTCTCGCAGTTCAAAGGGTTTGATCAGATAATCGTCTGCACCGGCGTCTAAACCTTGCACGCGATCGTCTAAAGTATCTTTAGCGGTGAGAAACAGGACGGGTGTGGATAGTCCTTGCGATCGCACTCTCTGACAAATCTCCAACCCCGACATCTGCGGTAGCATCCAATCTAAAATCAGCAAGTCGTAATCGCCTTGCAACGCCATTTGAGTACCAGATGTGCCATCATAAGCGACATCAACGCGATAACCCTCGCGAGTCAACACGCGACTCAGCGGATCGGTTAATTCAACTTCATCGTCAACCAGAAGAATCTGCATCTTGATTATTTTAGATTTTGGATTCAAATTTAATCTAAAATCTAAAGTCTAAAATCTCAAATCTAAAATCCTGATGCTGACTGTTGCATTACCAAAAGGTGCCCTGCTTAAAGATAGTATTCGCCTGCTTTCTGCCGTAGGACTAGACTTTAGCGCCTTTCTCGACTCCTCCAATCGCCAACTCCAAATTACCGACCCCACCAATACCGCCAAAGCTTTGCTAGTCCGGGCGCAAGATGTCCCGGTTTATGTAGAATACGGACAAGCGCAACTGGGTATTGTGGGTTACGACGTGTTGCGGGAAAAACAACCCAAAGTTGCTCACTTAGCTGACTTGGGGTTTGGTAGCTGTCGCCTGTCGGTGGCGGTGAAGCAATCAAGTCCTTATCGTTCGGCGTTGGAATTGCCACCCCACGGTAGAGTTGCGTCTAAGTTTGTTAACTGCGCCCGCGAATACTTTCACAATTTGGATCTGCCTGTAGAGATTGTACCTTTATATGGGTCGGTGGAATTAGGGCCAATTACGGGAATGTCGGAAGCGATTGTAGACTTAGTTTCCACGGGTAAAACTTTGCGAGAAAACGGTTTGATTGAAATCGAGGTTTTGTATGAAAGTACGGCGCGATTAATTGCCCATCCTTTAAGTTATCGCCTCGATACTTATAATCTGCACTCATTGGTTGAACAATTGAGAGAACAATCTCTATCTGCTGTTTAAGAGAATAGGACTTACCCAGGGATTCCTTATATGGTGGTGGCGGTGCGTTACACTTCGTTAACGCACCCTACATTTAGAATCTTTTAACAGCGCATCTGCCCAAGTCGCGTCCGCTTCGGTCAGGGCGGGTACAGGTTCGTTATTATAGTTGATTTGCAAGCGATAAACGGCGCGGTCGTAAATTAAATCTAATAATGCCTTCAAATCTATCACAGGTTCGGCATCACCCGCTAATAAAGGTACGGGAAATGTGGGAATTGAATGTTGTAAATTAAACGCATATAAATCTGCCAGTGGTCGCCGTTGTCTGCGACTGACTAAAATGCGATAATGGCTTTGAATATTGGTTTCCAAAATTGGCATTGCTTCCCATTGACGCAGTAAATCTATTTCTACTAAATGGGTTAAGCTAGTCAAAACATTTTGCCGTTTTGCTTCGTAAGTTTCCCGCCCTTTCCCCGGTCGCTTGTTCACAGGCGATAGAATTTCTATAGCGGTGATGACTTGATTGGTTCCAACTTGGCGGATTTCTAAATAACCTTGTCGAACAGTTTCGGGTATGGGAACTGTTACCGTAATTGGTTGAGCAGGGGGTGATAAAGTAGCGACATTAGTATTTGCTTGCTCTGGAGTAGTTGCAGAACGCTGCACCATCACATCGGGAAGTCCTACTAATAGAGGAGTTTCGTCTACAACTTCATAAATTCGCCGTTCAAGTGCAACGATATATTTAGGTTCTAATTGGGGCGCTAACAAGTCAGCAATGCCTACAATGAGTCGTTGATGTAAATCAGGCCATAATTGAGGAGCTTCTAAATAGGGGTTCATGCCGGGAAATGGGGATGGCATACTAGACCTCGCTGTTGATTATCTACTTGTTATATTATATCCATTAATTCCAGATTGTTGCTGGGAGAAAACGTCAACAATATAATGCAATTGATGTCAGCGTAAATCATATGAAATACATAAATCTGACGCCATACTTTATAGAAATTACAAAAGTGTCACAAATTTTAGTTCGTAGTAGGCACTAAAGTGCCGAGATCAGCACCCAATCCCTGACTACAAACAAATTAATTTCATCAGTCAAATCAATGACATGTAGGGACAAGGCATCAGTAATTTTTGTCGTCAGTGCCAAATTTTTCGGCTGCCGTGTCCCGGCAACAATCTTGTATTGCACCCCATTGAAAACCACTGCAAAAAAGGTCAAAGATTTAGAGAAAAACAAGAAACAAGATAACTCAGGAAAATCTGCTCAACTGCTACAAGTTCTAGGCAAGTGCCGAGATCAGCACCCAATCCCTGACTACAAACAAATTAATTTCATCATTCAAATCAATGACATGTAGGGACAGGGCATGAGTAATTTTTGTCATCAGCGCCAAATTTTTCCGCTGCCGTGTCCCGGCAACAATCTTGTATTGCACCCCATTGAAAACCACTGCAAAAAAGGTCAAAGATTTAGAGAAAAACAAGAAACAAGATAACTCAGGAAAATCTGCTCAACTGCTACAAGTTCT